>JAYSXB010000062.1:0-13502 GCA_043717775.1 Arenimonas sp. | reverse complement strand
GGTGCTTCTGAATCGATGAGCACCGACGATTGGCGTACCAACTCGCTACATCCCGATGATTTACCGCGCGTACAAAAATTACTGCAAGAACATTTAATCGGCCTAAGCGAAGTATTTGAATCGGAACACCGTATTCGTAATGGCAATGGCGAATGGATTTGGGTTCGCTCGCGCGGCAAATTAGTCGAACGCGACTCTGAAGGCAACCCTCTGCGCATGGCAGGCACCGCAAGAGATATCACCCTGAGTCGTCGCGCCGAACGCGAACGTCGGGTAGCACTCGAAGTATTGCGCAGCATGAGCGAAGCGGTTGCCGTGATTGATCTGGACTTCAGTTTTATCTCGGTGAATCCGGCCTTCTCGCGCATCACCGGTTATAACGAAGAAGAAGTGATCGGACAAAACAGCAGCATTCTAGATTCCACCCAACATGGCGTCGATTTTTATCGGCGTGTGCGCGACATTCTTGAACGTACCGGTCATTGGGCTGGCGAGATGTGGCAAAAACGCAAAGACAGCGACGAGTTTCTGGGTTGGATTGAAATGTCGGAAGTGCGCGATGCCCACGGCGTGCGCAGCCATTTTGTTGCGGTAGTGAATGACATCACCGACAAAAAACGCGCCGAGCAGGAATTACGCTATCTGGCAAATTACGACACGCTAACCGGCTTGCCCAATCGCGCCCTGTTATCAGAAAGATTAGGTCGCGCCATCGTCCGCGCGCGCCGCCAGGAAACCCGCGTGGCGGTTTTGTTTTTGGATCTTGACCGTTTCAAAGACATTAACGACTCACTCGGCCATGCCGCTGGTGACCGCTTACTGAAAGCCGCCGCATCGCGCATTCAAGCAACCGTGGGCGCATCCGACACGGTTGCAAGGCTCGGCGGCGATGAGTTCACGGTGATTCTTGAAGACGTCGAGAGCTTGGCTGCAGTCGAGCGCATGGCACGCGAAATTCTAACGGCGTTTTCAATGCCGCTTGAAGTCGATGAACGTCATGATGTCAACATCACGCCATCGCTCGGCATTAGCCTATATCCCGATCACGCCTTGGTACCGACCGATTTATTGAAGTTTGCCGACACCGCGATGTATCAAGCCAAAGCCGTGGGCCGCAACACCTTCCAGATTTACAATGAAACCATGGACGCCGAAGCACGTAGGCGAGCACAGATTCTTACGTGCTTGCGCAAGGCTTTGGACAAAGGCGAATTCCGCCTTGTATATCAACCTCGCATGTCATTGGCCGACGGCCGCATTACCGGCGTTGAAGCCCTCTTACGTTGGCATAGTGCCGAGCTTGGCGATATCAGCCCGGTCACGTTTATTCCCCTGGCAGAAGAAAGCGGTTTGATTCTTGCTATTGGCGAATGGGTTCTGCAAGAAGCCTGCATGACGCTGAAGCGCTGGCGCAAACACGAGCTCACGGAATTGTCGATGGCAGTCAATGTCTCGGTCATGCAATTGCTGCGCGGTAATTTGCCGCAAACGCTTAAACGTATTCTTGAAGAAACCGAAATCCCGGCCAATCGCCTGGAATTGGAGCTCACGGAAAGCATGGTGATGGAAAACGCCGAACAAGCCACCGTGGTGCTCAATGAATTACGCGCGCTGGGTTTAACGCTGGCCATCGATGACTTCGGCACCGGTTACTCGTCACTGGTGTATTTGAAACGCCTGCCAATCGATACCCTGAAAATTGATAAAGCTTTCATTGGCGACCTGGACCACGACCCGGACGACGAAGCGATCACCGCCACCATCATCACCATGAGCCACTCACTAGGCTTGAACGTGATTGCAGAAGGCGTAGAGACCGAACAACAGCTGCGCTATCTGCGCGAACAAGGCTGCGATGAGATTCAGGGCTACTGGCTATCTCCACCGATTGACGGTCACCGCTGCCTGGCCTTCATCCGTAGCTGGCAGCCCAGCACGGTAGCGGCGATTCCAGCACCGTATTAATGCTAGATTGCTTGACCACTGGTTGAACTGACACTATCGTGAGCACTATGAACCTGCCTGATGCGCATCAACAAATTAAAGCCTTGGCCGAACGCGTGGATCGTTTGATTGAAGTATCGCGTCGTCTGCAAGACGAAAATCGTAGCCTGCGCCAGTGTCAGGAACAATTGACCAGTGAACGCTCGCAATTAATGAGTAAAAACGAACTGGCACGCTCGCGGGTTGAAGCCATGATTAGTCGCCTAAAATCCCTGGAGCAAAATGCGTGAGTACACCGATCAACGTAAAAATTCTTGATCGGGAATTTACTGTCGGCGTTGAAGCCGGTGAGCAAGAAAGTTTATTGGCCTCGGCGAGTTTTCTGGATGCCCGTATGCGCGAAATCCGCGGCAATAACCGCATGGTTGGGGTCGAGCAAGTCGCCGTGTTAGCCGCACTTAATCTGGCCCATGAATTTTTGCAGCTTAAAAAAGCAGCCGACGACCGCGACGGTGCACTACATCAAACCTTGGGCGATATGAATCGAAAACTTGATGGCTTATTTGATTCATTGCCTCGATAAATTTAACATAATTAGTTCAATATAATTAATTCAACATGAATATGAATTCGTTGATTGAATTCACATTGTTTTCTATTTTTGGTTCTATACTATGTTTGTGTCCTCTGCTGTGTTTGACAGCGTACGCAAACATTTCGCCTTGACCCATAACTACGGCCCGGGAATTTGTTGACGACGACGGTGTGCATGTCCGCCCAGTTGCGGGAAGCCTGAAGTTTTCGTCCAGATGCCCACTTGATCCCTCTTGGATCAAGGTCGTTTCGTACGCATCGGCATGGTGGAGGATGCACTATGAATTCAAGTTTAGTAACAAATTCTGACCCACATATTCGCGCAGAAAAAAAACGGCTGCGGCAGAATTTCAAGACCAAGCGTTTGGCAATCGCTGCCGCACAACGCATGCAAACCGCTGAAGCTATCGCACAACAACTTATTAAACTGCCTGAGTGGATGCCTGCCAATTACATCGCAGGTTATTGGGCAACGCAGGGCGAGGTGCCGCTTCATATTGTGCAAATGCGAGTGCAGGCACCCAAAGTTTGGTGTCTTCCGATCATTCAAGCAGACAAGAGTTTAAAATTTGCGCCCTGGCGTTCCGGCGACCCACTGGTAAGTAATCAATACGGCATTCCTCAGCCTGATATCTCCCCGACCTCTGCGCTCGATGCAAGCAGCATAAGTATTATCTTGCTGCCATTGCTTGCCTACACCCGAAGCGGTGCACGTCTTGGCATGGGTGGCGGTTATTATGATCGCAGCCTTGCGTTTCGTGATTCGCCATCGGCTCCACCATTGCTTATTGGCGTTGCATATTCAGAACAAGAAGCCGATTCATTACCCAGCGAAGAATGGGATATAAAACTGGATATGCTGATCAATGAGCGGGAAGTATTACGTTTTTGAAAATAGTTTTTTTGAAAATAATTGGCGTGCCGATAAAAATGCATCATGATTTATTGTTATCCATGATATTTGTTTACTAACCCAATCCCATGAAAAATTTGGGGAGGCATTTTTTGAGTCCCGAACCCCTAGCCCCCAGTCCCGCTTCTCAAAGAGACACTATTCCATGAACTACTGGCTGATGAAATCAGAACCTGAAGAGTTTTCCATTGACGATTTGAAGCGCGTCAAGCGTGAGCCCTGGAGTGGCGTGCGTAACTATCAAGCACGCAATTACATGATGAAAGACATGAAAGTCGGCGACGGTATTTTTTTCTATCACTCCAACACGGCTATTCCGGGCATTTCCGGGCTGGCTGAAGTAGCCTGCGATAGCTACCCAGACCCGACTCAATTCAATAAAAAATCCGATTATTACGACGCTACCAGCACGCTGGAAAATCCACGCTGGTGGTTGGTCGATGTGAGTTTTAAACGCAAATTCAAGCGCGTTATTTCATTAGATGAATTAAAATCACAGGCCGGGCATTTGGAAACTTTTGCCTTGCTAAACCGTGGCAACCGGCTCTCGGTATTGCCGGTCAATGCCCAGCAATGGAAATTTATTTTATCTTTGGAGTAAGTCATGTCGCAGAATGAAGGCAAACGCCTGTCCGGCGAAGCTGCCGCAAAATTTATCGAAGAAGGTACCGTTGTTGGGGTTGGCACCGGCTCTACCGTGGCGTTTTTTATTGAAGCCTTGGCGCGTAGAAAACAGGATATTGAAGGCACGGTATCGAGCTCGGAACAAAGCACGGCGCTACTCAAAAAGCATGGCATTCCCGTGCTGGATTTAAATTCAACCGGCTCGCTATCGCTTTATGTCGATGGTGCCGATGAATGCGACACCCACAACCGATTAATCAAAGGCGGCGGTGGCGCATTAACCCGCGAAAAAATTATTGCCGCGACCAGCAAGAAATTTGTTTGCATTATCGATGCCAGCAAAGAAGTGAAATTACTCGGTAAATTCCCTTTACCGATAGAAGTAATTCCGATGGCACGCAGTTATATTGCGCGTGAAATTGTGGCACTGGGCGGACAACCGGTTTGGCGTGACGGTGTTGTCACCGATAACGGCAACTGGATTCTGGATGTGCATAACTGGCAAATTACCGATCCGGTCGCTATGGAAGCCGAGCTCAATCAGATCACCGGTGTCGTCTGTGTTGGCCTATTCGCCAAACGCGCAGCCGACGTCGTAATTGTCGATGGTGTACAACGTTGATAATGACGTAGGTCGGGCCCTGGCCCGACGCTTTATACAAATTGCGATGGTTTTTCTGTCTTGCTAGAACCGGACGCTTGATAAAGATTGCTAATGTGTTTATGTCGGGCACTGGCCCGACGCTCTATGCAAATCGCGATGGTTTTTCTGTCTTGCTAGAACCGGACGCTTGATAAAGATTGCTATGGTGTTTATGTCGGGCCGGGGTCCGACCTACGCTTGTTGTTGAAGAGCCGCCTGCTCTGCCGCAGCCTGACTGGCGGCTAGCATCCTGACCATCGCACCTAGGCCACCATGCAGCGCGTGTACGGTGTATCCCAAACCATTCAAGATAAACGCAGCGGCAGCCGATCGCTCACCCGTGTTGCAATACACCACCAGATGACTACCGGTCGGCAATGCCATGGCAGCGTCTTCGCGTAACCGATAAAGCGGCACATTCACTGCACCATCAATTCCACGCAAGGCATATTCTTCGGGCATGCGGACATCCAGAATAATGGCACCGTCTTTTACCAGTCGTGCTGCATCGGCAGGCAATACCCAATGCACCATCGGTGGTTTTAATACGGCTTCAAAATCTTCTTTTTTCAGGCGCATTAAACGACCGCCCTGCATAGTGCGCACGGTAGCATTGCGCGGCACATTGGCAAGTAAGGCATCTTCACCAAAAATATCGCCCTCGCGTAGATAGGCAACCACCTGAGGTGCGCCGTCGAGATATTTTGAAACCGATGCGGTACCTTCGCGGATGACATAAAAATAATCCGGCGCATCACCTTCGCGCATGATGATTTCACCCGGTAGCGCTTTTATTTCTTCAAAACGCTGGAACATTTTTTCGATATTACCGGTCGGCAATTTCAAAAAAGCATGACTATTCAATAATCGGAAGACCCAGGAATTTGCACCAGGACTGGAATCAAAATGCTTGTAGCTTTCGGTACGGCTGACCTGATCCCAGGTAATAATTTTTTCAAGGTAGCGGCGATCTAGTCGAATAATTTTTGCGGTACTTGAGATGACTTTGGCAGCAAAACGACGAGGGATCGCATCATTCAAGGGATATCGACCATGTTGCGCGCTGGCGACATGCGCAACTTTACGGCCATCGGGGTATTCGCACTGCAGCTCGCCTTCGATTAAATAGACGGTGTCATCATCGACACTGCCGGCTTCAAACACATAATCGTGCCGAACGTATTGGCTAACAACGGTATCGCGGCCCAACTGATCCCTGGTTTCGTTGCGAAGCGATTCCAAAGGAAATAATTTGGCAAGATCTGAAGCGGACACCGGCATATGAATCTCCCTGCAATAACTCAGTCTAGCCCGACTCTTGTTAAAAGCCGAGTGTTTTAAGTATTTCGTATTCTATTTTTCTCGGCAAGTCACATTTTGTCACTTGGCGAAAAGTTTCAGCTAACGCAAAAACCCCGCTGTTGGGCGGGGTTTTTGGTGAATCCAGTGAAGCCATCGTAAAGATGGACCTCGGCAAAGCGAATTAACGCTTCGAGAACTGGGTCGCGCGGCGAGCCTTGTGCAAGCCGACTTTTTTACGTTCTACTTCACGGGCATCGCGGGTCATGAAACCGGCTTTGCGCAGTTCTGGCTTCAAGGTGTCGTTGTATTCAACCAAAGCGCGGGCAATACCTAAACGGATTGCGCCAGCTTGGCCAGTAATACCGCCGCCTTCAACGGTGACGCTAATGTCGAATTTCTCGGTCATTTTGGTCAGTTCAAGCGGTTGACGCACGATCATGCGGGAGGTTTCGCGACCGAAAAACTCATCGATCGAGCGACCATTGATAACAATGCTGCCTTTGCCAGAACGCAGGAAAACGCGTGCGGTAGAGGACTTGCGACGGCCGGTGCCGTAATTTTGCGGAGTTGCCATGTAATTATCCTAAGCCTTAAAAGTCGAGCACTTGAGGCTGCTGGGCAGTATGCGGATGGTTTGGACCTGCATAAACCTTGAGCTTGCTGTACATGGCACGACCCAGCGGATTCTTAGGCAACATGCCTTTGACGCCGGTTTCGATGACACGCTCAGGGTGCGCATTCATGGCTTGACCCAGGGTTTCGGACTTCATGTTGCCGATGTAACCGGTAAAACGGTAATACATCTTGTCTTGAAGCTTTTTGCCGGTCACGGTGATTTTGTCGGCATTGATTACAACAAGGTAATCGCCGGTATCAACGTGCGGGGTGTAAACGGGTTTGTGCTTGCCGCGTAAGCGACGAGCAAGTTCTGTGCACAAACGGCCGAGGGTCTTACCGCTGGCATCAACCACATACCAGTCTTGCTTAACAGTCTCAGCCTTGGCGCTAACGGTCATGTTCTTCATGACGGCTCCAAAGGAAAAATCGGGTGAATAAGAAGCGGAATTGTAACCAGCTAACGCGCTCGGCGCAAGCCCACCCGGACTATAAAACTGTCCGTGTTAGCATTTTGCCCATGGCAACGCCTTCTGCATCCTCAAAAACGGCTACGAATATAGCCCTACTAGCTGATAGCTGTGTGCAATGTGGTCTGTGTCTGCCGCACTGCCCGACCTATCAACTCGATCGTTCCGAAGCCGAGTCTCCGCGTGGCCGCATAGTTTATATGAAAGCCCTGGCCACTGGACTGATAGCTCCCACCGACATGGGTGACGCCCATCTGGACCATTGCCTAGGCTGTCGCCGCTGCGAGGCCGCTTGCCCCGCGAACGTCGAATATGGCGATTTACTCGCTTTGGCGCGCGACCAGCAATATTTGCGCAGGCCGCCGACTTATCAACAAAGATTGATCAACCGATTACTGACTAGCCCACAGCTACTCGGCTTTGCCGGGTCGCTGGGCCGTCTGGCAGGCCGCCTACCTGCTTTGCCAGACAAAACTACTTTACCGCCCTCCTCCATAAGCAACATGAATAATAAAGTCGCCGTGTTTATTGGCTGTATTGCCAATACTTATGAAACCGACACCCGATTGAACCTGGAACGATTGCTCGATGCCCTCGGTTTTTCGGTTGAGCCAATAACTCAGCAATCTTGTTGCGGCACAGCGGCAGTGCATATGGGCGACACCCAAACGGCAGCCGTGCTCGCAGAAAAAAATCGTAACGCTTTTACTGACAACATCATGGTGCTGACTTTAGCCACTGGCTGCCATGAACAACTCGCGCGCGGCTTGCAGGCGCAGAACAAAGTCGTTGATGCGCTCGATTTTATTTTTCAACACGCCACCCAATTAAAATTCAAAGCTGCCAACCAGTCGATTGCGCTACATATTCCCTGTAGTCAATCTGCTGTCGTGAAAAGTGACAGTGCCACCCGCCAATTATTGGCGATGATTCCTGAGTTAGATATTCACGAACTACCCGATCGCGGCTGCTGTGGCGCAGCGGGTTTGCATATGCTGGTCGAGCCGATGCGAGCCAATCAGTTACGCACGCCGCTTATTGAAGAAATTCACGCAGCCAATATCACCGAAGTGCTTTCATGCAACATAGGTTGTCGTTTACACATCGCCAATGGGCTTAAAATACCGGTACGGCATCCGATTGATTTTCTCGCAGAGCACTTAGCATGAGCGCACGTCATTTCAGTTTTTTCGACAAAGCCATTATCCAGGCACAGCGTGCGATGAGCACCAGCCTTGGCAATGCTTATGCCGAACGCGAATATCCCGCGCAAAATACTTTGCATGGCATTTTGAATGAGAGTGAGCAACGCCACGCCGCTGGTCTCATGCGCATCAATCACACTGGCGAAGTCTGCGCGCAGGCGCTGTACGTCGGACAAGCCGCTGTGGCGCGTGACGGACAAACACGCAAGCAATTACTCGACGCCGCGCAGGAAGAACAGGATCATCTTGCTTGGTGTGCCGACCGCTTGCGTGAGCTTGATGCAAAACCCAGTATTTTTAATCCACTCTGGTATATCGGCAGTTACACGATGGGATTAGCCGCAGGCCTGCGCGGTGACGGCTGGAATCTCGGCTTCGTGGTGGAAACCGAACGCCAAGTCGAAGCGCATCTTGAAGAGCATCTTAAAACCTTGCCGCCCTCGGATGCCCGTAGCCGTGTGATTCTGAAAAAAATGAAAGAAGACGAAGCCCGTCATGCCGAACACGCCGAACAGGCCGGCGCCCGCAAGCTGCCGCAACCGATTCCGAAAATCATGGCGCTGACTTCTTCGATTATGAAAGCGGTGGCTTACCGAATTTGATCGGTGTGCGCCATTGTAGGAGCGGGCTCTGCTCACGATGGGGAGCAACGCAGATTTTCGCGAGCAGAGCTCGCTCCTACAGCAGCTCCTACAGCAGCTCCCACAAGTTCCATAAAAAAACCGCCTCTCGGCGGTTTTTTTATTTCAAGCATTACAACACAAAATCAATCAATCAAATTCCGGCCATGAAATAATTCGGCAATTTCACGACGTAACTGCATTTCAATACGCTGACGATCCTTGAAGCTGAGATTCTTGGCTTTTTCTTCAAACAAATACGTATCCAGATCAAAATCTTTCAGATGCATTTTGGTATGGAATAAATTTTCCTGATACACATTCACGTCAATCATTTCGTATTTTTCACGCGATGATTTCAGCAAGTAATCCTGAATCGAATTGATCTTGTGATCGATATAATGCTTCTTGCCTTTCACGTCGCGGGTAAAACCACGTACGCGGTAATCCATCACCACAATATCCGAGTCAAAACTATCAATCAGATAATTCAAGGCTTTCAGCGGTGAAATAACGCCGCAAGTCGCCACGTCAATATCAGCACGGAAAGTGGCAATACCATTATGCGGATGGGTTTCCGGATAGGTATGCACAGTGATATGGCTTTTGTCCAAATGCGCTACCACCGCTTCGGATATCAAATCTTTACCGGCCGCTTTTTTATCAATTACCGGCTCTTCGGAAATCAGGATAGTGACCGACGCGCCTTGCGGGTCGTAATCCTGACGCGCCACATTCAAAATATTCGCACCGATGATATGCGCCACTTCGGTCAGAATTTGCGTCAAGCGCTCGGCATTAAACATTTCATCGATGTATTCGATGTAGCGCTGGCGTTGTTCTTCAGACACCGCGTAGCAGATGTCATAAATATTGAAGCTCAGTGACTTGGTAAGGTTATTGAAGCCTTGCAATCGTAAGCGCGGAAGCGGCTTGACCACGGTGGTGCCCTCCAGGGCGAGTTAACTCAGGGCCGCATTATCGGGCAAAAGACCCGGCGGGGGAATGCTTTTGAATATTTAACGCATAAACCGTTGCTGAGAACTGCGTCACAGCCTAAGCTTAGAGACATACTTTTGACAGTGAGCGTTTATGACACCGCACCGCACCACTCTAAGCGTCGTTAAGGCTTTTGCACCGGTACATAGTCCTTTAGAACTCGACCCGGGCTCGCTCAGCCGTTTTTTAGACCATTGCCATCGCCGCAAACATCCTACGCGTAGCGACATCTTTCGCCCGGGTGACTCGGCCAATACGCTGTATTACGTGATTAGCGGTTCATTAAGTGTTATCAGCGAAGAGAGCGATGGCCGTGAGTTAGTGCTCGGCTATATTAATGCCGGCGAATTTATTGGTGAAATGGGCTTGTTCGTTGCCGCCGATCAGCGCGAGGTTTTGCTACGTACCCGTGTGCCTTGTGAATTGGCTGAACTCAGTTATGAACGCCTGCATCAGTTATTTGAAGGCGCACTTCAAGTCGAATGCCCGCGCATTTTGTATGCCATTGGCTCGCAGTTATCGAAGCGCTTGCTTGACACCTCGCGCAAAGCTAGTCGTCTGGCTTTCCTCGATGTGACCGGCCGTATTATTCGCACCCTAGGCGATCTGTGCCAGGAACCCGATGCCATGTCGCATCCACTAGGTACTCAAATTCGTGTTTCGCGCCAGGAAATTGCCCGTATTGTTGGCTGCTCACGCGAAATGGCCGGCCGTGTCTTGAAACAATTGCAGGAACAAGGGCAACTCACTGCACGCGGCAAAACCATTGTGGTGTTCGGAACGCGTTAATGGATACTCGCCCCGCGTCTTCCAACACACAGGTCTATATTCGCCCTGCTGTTTTGGAGGATGCAGCGGGCATAGCAGTTTTACTGCATGTATTGGGCTACCCCTGCAGCGCTGAAGAAGCTTCCGTGCGGCTAATGCATTTGCGTGACGAACCCGAACAACAACTTTGGATCGCGCAGGAGCATGGCGAAGCCATTGCGATGATCGCTATCGATATTCGTTACTACCTGCCTTTGGGCGCGCGCACATGTCGTATTACGGCGCTCGTGGTGCTCGAAGAATTCCATGGTCGCGGCATCGGCAAACGCTTGTTGCGCGAAGCCGAAATGAAAGCCCGCCAAGCCGGTGCAACACGCGTCGAACTCACCACCGCACTACACCGTGAATCAGCTCATCAATTTTACAAAGCCTGCGGTTACGAAAATGCTTCACTGCGATTTGTTAAACGTCTGGGCGATGCTTGATATAGCGACCTTCTCTGAGCTGCATATGTGGGAGCTGGTTTACCAGCGATAAACTCTTGAATCTGTCGCGAAGTTCAGCTTTCAATCGCTGGTAAACCAGTTCCCACAAAAAGATTGCTACAAAAACAATCTTGCCAATTCTGCACCGGGGTTTTCTGCACGCATAAAAGTTTCACCGACCAGAAACGCATTGATGTGATGTTGACGCATCAACTGTACGTCATCGCGAATCAAGATTCCGCTTTCGGTCACTAATAAACGATCCTTCGGCACCATATCTTTCATGCTGATGGTAGTTTCAAGGCTGACTTCAAAAGTACGTAAATTACGATTATTGATACCGATCAATGGTGCATCCATTTGCAGTGCGCGCTCGAGTTCTTCGACATCATGCACTTCGACCAAAACATCCATGCCCAAATCCATTGCCAGATTATTCAGATCAACCATTTGCGCATCGCCGAGCGCGGCGACAATCAGCAGAATGCAATCGGCACCAAGAGCACGTGCCTCATAGACTTGATACTCATCAACGGTAAAATCTTTTCTCAACACTGGCAAATCACAAGCTGCTCGTGCTTGCTGTAGATAAATATCAGCACCCTGAAAAAAATCGATATCGGTTAGCACCGACAAACAGGCGGCACCGCTTTGCTCGTAACTTTTTGCAATCTCGGCTGGATTAAAATCGGCACGAATCACGCCCTTGCTTGGGCTGGCCTTTTTTATCTCGGCGATAACAGCCGCATTGCCCGCATCAATTTTACGATGCAATGCAGCGGTAAAGCCTCTTGTTGCGGATTGTTTTTCACATTGCGCTTTCAAAACAGCTAAAGAAACCATTTCGGCACGCGCCCGAATTTCTTCGGCCTTGCGCGCCAGAATTTTATTCAGAATATCGCTCATTTCATTCCTTAACAGTTGGGCCGCCATAGGCGCGTTCAACCTTGGCTACCCGTAATTCAAAATGTTCGTACCATTCGTTTCGGCCACGTTCGCGTGCGAGACTGTGCTCGACATTACGTTTCCAATTCAGGATATCGGCTTCGTTTTGCCAGTAACTTACGGTAATGCCGAAACCATCATTGCCGCGTACGGTTTCGATGCCGAGATAACCCGGCTGCTCGGCAGCTAACTCGACCATGCGATCGGCAGTAACGCCGTAGTCAGATTCTTCAGCACGGCGTTGCGATGAAAAAATAACCGCGTAATAAGGCGGGCTGGGCGTTTTGGCAAAATTTTCTGTGCTCATCTAGGCGCTCGCAATTCGGCGCGTTGCCGTCACGTATTCATCGACCTTCGCTCGCGCAGTACCGTCTTCGAGCACACTGCGTGCCAAGGCAATACCATCACTAATGTTCTGTGCCGCATTGGCGGCATACAAAGCCGCGCCAGCGTTCAGCAGCACAATATCGCGTGCAGCGCCGGCTTTGTTTTCAAGCACCGACAGCAGCATGATTTGCGAGCTTTGCGGTGAATCAACACGCAAGCCATCTAAATCGCTGCGCTCGAAACCAAAATCTTCCGGTGCAATTTCGTATTCGCGAATTTGCCCCTCATGCAATTCCGCGACCAAAGTTTTATCGGCAATCGTAATTTCATCCAAGCCATCACGGCCATGCACCACCAGCGCATGTTGTGCGCCGAGTTTTTGCATCACGCGCGCCTGGATGCCACATAAGTCGGCATGAAAAACACCCATCAAAATATTCGGCGCACTGGCGGGGTTAGTCAGCGGGCCGAGAATATTAAAAATAGTACGCACACCCAATTCTTTGCGTACCGGCGCAACATTTTTCATGGCGGGGTGATGAATCGGTGCAAACATAAAACCAAAACCGGTTTCATTCATGCACTGCGCAACTTGTACAGGCTGTAATTCGATAACGGCACCGAGTGCTTCCAGCACGTCGGCACTACCGGACTTCGATGAAACACTTCTGTTTCCGTGTTTGGCCACTTTTGCACCGGCAGCCGCAGCAACAAACATCGCCGTGGTCGAGATATTGAAGGTATGCGCGCTATCGCCACCAGTACCGACAATATCGACCAGATTGCTGGCATCATTCACGACAACTTTTGCCGAGAACTCACGCATTACACTAGCGGCAGCGGCAATCTCGCCGATGGTTTCTTTCTTGACCCGCAAACCAGTCAACAATGCAGCTGTCAAAGCAGGCGAAACATCGCCACGCATAATGCAACGCATGACCTCGACCATTTCGTCGAAGAAAATTTCGCGATGCTCGATCACGCGTTGTAAAGCTTGTTGGGGGGTGAAGTTCATAATGTTCTCTCGTAGGAGCGTCCTTTAGGCGCG
>JAYSXB010000061.1:0-5283 GCA_043717775.1 Arenimonas sp. | reverse complement strand
CAATACAGAGATACTGCCATGAGCGAAATTCCAGGCGATTTGAAATTCCTTAAATCCCACGAGTGGGCCCGCGTTGAAGACAACGGCAAAGTCACCGTTGGAATTTCCGATCATGCACAAGGCCTGTTGGGCGACTTGGTATATGTCGAACTGCCAAGCGTTGGCGATACCGTGACGGCAAGCAATGCATCGGCCGTGGTTGAATCGGTAAAAGCTGCTTCCGATGTTTACAGCCCGATCAGCGGCACCGTGGTCGCGGTGAATGAAGCACTGTCGGATAAACCAGAAACCATTAACGAAGATGCTTATGGCGAAGGCTGGATTTTTGTCGTGCAGCCAAGCGACCTGGAAGAGTTGAACGAATTGCTGTCGCCGGACGACTATGCCGAATTGCTGGAAGACGACGATCATTAATTTGTCTGCTCGCTGTGAAGAACACCACCGGCCGCTCAGCGGCCGGTTTGCATTTGGGGCTGGTGAAGATGTTGATGTCGGTGCCGCCGCCAACTTTGTGTCGCGCTTTTACTTTCGATTGCCGATCTGAGTTTTGTTTTGTAATCAAAACTGCGCTTGCTGATCTGCCGAAACTGGAATCGATGAGCTCATTGGAAGTTCGGTGAAGCTCAGGCAAGTTCATTCGTGCCCATCCAGGTTCAATATTGGGGGACGATAAAACGCTCTTCATGCACGCTTGGTTTTAACATCCTGAAACAAATTTGCATGCCGATGACGACACGATAACGCGTCGTAAAAAATTAATGGCATGAAAATGCAGCCGAAAAAGCTGCGCAGTTTTGCTATTTTGACTTCTAAAAATAAAAAAATCTTCGTTGCCGGATTTAGCCTGGGTTGGGCTAATTTTTACGCCGTGTTTTTCCATTGCCGTGCTTTGTATTTTCATGTGTGGAAAAACAGATAAGGCTGAAAGCCGCGTAATTACTGCGTTTTATTTTTTCATCCGGATAAATTATAGAAATTTAAAAGCGCGAAATATTTTTTTGCACTAGCACAAAATCATTCCCGAGTGATGACCTTATGAAATTATTTTTCGCAAAGGTGTTGACAAGTGAAAAACACCTGATTAGCTTTCGCTCAACGAAGACTTTCAGCGGAACCGAGTGATAACAGTTAAGCCAACAAATCGCACTGCCGATTGGGCCATTGTCCAAGACGTCGATTCTCCAATCGTTGGCTTCGTTTCCTCTAAAAAACAGATCGCACCCACTCGGGTACCTGTGACTACAAATACTCATGCAAGCGCTCAAACGGGTAATAGTTTGGGCGTTTTTATTGCATCCCACTTTCGCAATGCCACTGCATTGCTATCCCATCTACTGCAGGGCTTCGGCGCTGTGGCAGTTCGTAGCCGGAATGTTCCTGCTATGTTGTATTAAAAGGCTTTACCTAAGCGTTATCTAAGCCAACTGACGAGGAGTTGACCATGGCAACTAAGAAAGCTGCAAAGAAGCCGGCCAAAAAAGCCGCAAAGAAAGCTGTAAAGAAAGTAGCTGCTAAAAAACCAGCAGCGAAAAAAGCCGCCAAGAAAGTAGCTAAAAAACCAGCTGCTAAGAAAGCCGCCAAAAAAGTAGCTAAGAAACCAGCTGCTAAAAAAGCCGCCAAAAAAGTAGCTAAAAAACCAGCTGCTAAGAAAGCTGCCAAAAAAGTAGCTAAAAAACCAGCTGCCAAAAAAGCTGCTAAAAAGCCTGCTGCCAAAAAAGCCGCTGCTAAAAAGCCTGCTGCTAAAAAGCCAGCGAAGAAAAAAGCTGCTAAGAAAAAGGCTGCTGCTCCAGCTGCACCTGCTGCACCTGCGATGTAATTTCGCAAGCAACAATTTTGGCTTTCTCCCCGTGTTCTTTAACCGGGGAGAAAGATTTACCAAGATTGCCTGCAGATACAAAAAAGCGCCGAAAGGCGCTTTTTTATTGGGAAATATTTGTAGGGGCGCCTGCTTGCTGCGCCCATGTTTCAAGTTGCGCGGTGTTTGGGCACAGATTCGTAGGATGCCGCCCGTGGCGCACCATGCCGGATTTACCTAGCAAGGCGAACACAAGCATCAGATTGCGATCATGTGTGATCATGCGAAAGTCCATCGCTGAGGCATTGGTGCGCCAGGGCGGCACCCTATGATTTCTGAAGTGCTTGGCGTTTTGGGCGCAGCAAGCGGGCGCCCATACAAAAACTATTCGACGCCAACCTCATCGCTCACCGGACCAAGTTCTTCCAGCCCGAGCCAATTACGTTGTGGCAAACCAAGAGCGGCATCCATAAAAGTAGGCATCAAGCCCGATGGCATGGCCGATTCCGAATTCCATAACACCACAATTCCAACATCCTGGTCAGGTAAAAAAGCGATCAGGCCACGGAAGCCACGAACCGCGCCGCCATGAAAAATCATGGTGCGACCACTGTAATTCATCACTCGCCAGCCCAAACCATAGTAGGCATTATTCAGGCGCTCACTGCGCCAGCCCGAAGAACGAATTTCGCCAGGCGTTGCCACTTGCGGCGTGTGAATTTGATTGAGCACTTCGTTTGATAACACGTCAGGCCGGTGACCCATCTGTGCTCTTAACCATTGCGCCATATCTTGCACGCTGGCATTGACGCCTGCGGCAGGTGGCACTTTGTAATAATTTTCATTCGGAGCTACTGGCAGCCATCCACCTTTTCCGCGGATATGTGGCTTGGCCCAGGACGCACTCGCCATCAATCCATCCAGACCATAACTGGCATTACCCATGCCCAATGGTGTGAAAATTCTTTTCTCCACTTGATGAGGATAAAAATCCCCGGTGGCGGCGAAGGTCAAGTCACCAATCAAGCTGTAGGCGATATTTTGATAACCGTAGCAATCGCCCGGTGAGCAGGTCATCGGCGCATCCGACAAACGCTCGGCAATTAATGCATAAGGCTGGTCGCCAGCCAAGGCGCCGTCGTAAGTATGATCACGCAAACCCACGCGATGGCTCAGCACGTCGCGCACGGTCACCGTGCTGCCGCTGGCAAAATCTTTCAATTTGAAGGCAGGCAATTGATTGATGATCGGGGAATCCCAGCTCATCGCGCCTTCTTCCACTAACTGGCCGCTCAAGGTAGCGGCGAAAGCTTTCGATAACGAGGCCAGACGAAACACTGTGTAAGGCATCACCGGTGTGCCGTTCTGGCTATCGGTGACGCCATAGCCTTTCAACGAAATCACCTGGCCATCTTGCACGATGGCCATGGCTAGGCCGGGCAGATTTTTTTCAGTCACTAATCTTTGTGCCAGGTTTTCTATATTTCGTGCATTCACGGTTTGATCCCGAAGCGCTCCGGGTTTTTTAGTGATGTACTTGGCCGTGTTTGCGGTCGGCGCATCCGCCAGACGAGTTTGTCCAGTTGAAAGCAAGGCCAGGCCGAACATTGAAGCGAGTAGGATTACTTTCATGGCTTTCATGGGGCGCAGAAGATGCGTATGCTGGGGCGATAGGCTATTTTACCCCGCACGGCGGTATTTCAGCTGAACATTTCAGAACATTATTATTGAGTAGGGAGAGTGTTATGGGCATATCAGTCTTGGTCTTGTTAATCGCTATCGGCATTGCCGGTTTTTTAGTGGTGGGTATCTACAACGGTCTGGTGACCGCTCGCAACGCCTATAAAAACTCCTTTGCGCAAATAGATGTGCAATTGAATCGTCGTTACGACCTGATTCCGAATCTGGTCGAAACTGCAAAAGGCTATATGGCGCACGAACGCGAAACTCTTGAAGCCGTGATTCAAGCGCGCGCAGCGGCGGTCAGCGGTTTGAAAGCGGCAAGTGCTAATCCTGGCGATGCCAACGCGATGGCACAGCTGGCGAACGCTGATCAAGGTTTAACCGGTGCCTTGAGTCGTTTGATGGTGGTAAGCGAAGCGTATCCGGATTTAAAAGCCAATCAAAACATGATGCAGTTGTCGGAAGAGCTGACCTCAACCGAAAACCGCGTCGCCTTCGCGCGCCAGGCCTATAACGATTCCGTCATGGGCTATAACAATAAACGCGAAGTGTTCCCGTCCAATATTCTGGCTGGCATGTTTAATTTTGTGGCGGCTTCTTTGTTGGAAATTACCGAACCAGCCAAACGCGAAGCGCCGAAAGTGTCGTTCTAATAAATCATGCAAACGCCGGTGAATGCTGGCGTTTTGCTTTAGGCATTGTTCGTTTGGTCTCGCTTTATTTGGTATGACGCCATGAATTTTTTTGAACGACAAACCGCTGTCCGCAAACAGTCCAAGCGTTTGGTGCTGTTGTTTGCCTTCGCCGTTTTTTCCATCGTACTGGCGATTGATCTTGTGCTATTGATTGCCATGGGCGGTTTTGCTGAAGGCGTTAATCCATTGCCAATGCTCGCAGTCAGCACTGTTGTGGTGTTGATGATCATTGGCTGTGCCACTTTGTATCGCATGGCTTCACTGCGTACCGGTGGCGCTGCGGTTGCTCATCATCTGGGCGCCATGCCGGTGCCAGAAAACACCACGGACTACCATTTGCGGCGCCTGCGTAATGTGGTGGAAGAAATTGCCATTGCTTCCGGCGTGCCGGTGCCGCAAATTTTTGTTTTGAACGACGAAGCCGGTATCAATGCTTTCGCCGCCGGCTATTCGCCGAGCGATGCCGCCGTTGCGGTAACGCGCGGTGCCTTGAATACTTTGAATCGCGATGAATTGCAGGGCGTGATCGCGCATGAGTTCAGCCATATTTTAAATGGCGATATGCGTTTGAATATCAAACTGATGGGCCTGCTGTTCGGCATTATGGTGATGGCGTTGATCGGGCAGAAAATTCTTGAGCACGGGCGCTTCCGCAGTAAAGACGCTGCGCCGATTATTGGTGTCGCGATTGGTTTGATGGCAATTGGCTATATCGGTTTATTTTTTGGTCGCATGATTAAAGCTGGCGTTAGTCGGCAGCGTGAATATCTGGCCGATGCCAGCGCGGTGCAATTCACCCGGCAAACGAAAGGCATTTCCGGCGCGCTTAAAAAAATTGGCGGCTTGCATGACGGCTCAAAAATCGCGAATGCCGATGCCGAAGAAGTCAGCCATATGCTATTTGGTTCCGGCGCCGCCTTGTCGGGAATGATGGCGACCCATCCGCCTCTGGCAGAGCGAATCAAAGCGCTAGACCCAAGCTTCAAACCCTCCGAATTAAATGAACTTGCCGCACGTTGGAGTATGAAGCCGCCGGTCGGTCTGGAAGAAGATCGCCTGCTTGGGTTTTCCGACGATGGCAGCAGCATGCCTTCATCGCAAACTAATGTG
>JAYSXB010000007.1:0-16112 GCA_043717775.1 Arenimonas sp. | reverse complement strand
ACAATGAAAAGAATGTTGATAAACGCTACGCAAGCGGAAGAATTGCGGGTTGCAATCGTGGACGGCCAAACGCTTTACGATATTGATATCGAGCAGCCATCCAAAGAACAAAAAAAATCCAATATCTATAAAGGTCGTATCGTTCGCCTCGAGCCTTCGCTTGAAGCAGCGTTTGTCGAATATGGCGGTGGCCGTCATGGCTTCCTGTCACTGAAAGAAATTTCTCGCGATTATTTTGCGCCGGGCGTTGATTACAACAAAGCCAGCATGAAAGATTACCTGCGTGAAGGGCAAGAAATTGTCGTACAGGTAGATAAAGAAGAGCGCGGCAATAAAGGCGCTGCCTTAACGTCGTTCATTTCGCTGGCCGGCCGCTACATGGTGTTGATGCCGAATTCGCCGACTGCCGGTGGTGTTTCGCGTCGCATTGAAGGCGATGACCGTCAGGCTTTGAAAGAAGCCATGGACGCGCTGACTATCCCGGACGATATGGGTGTGATTATCCGCACCGCAGGTGTTGGCCGCGATGCTGAAGAACTGCAATGGGATCTGAATTACCTGCTGCAAGTCTGGAAATCGATTACCGAAGCGGCCTTGTCGAAGCCAGCGCCATTCCTTATCTATCAAGAATCACGTTTGATCATTCGCGCCTTGCGTGATTATTTGCGTTCGGATGTTGGCGAAATTCTGGTCGATACGCCGGCCATGTATGAAGAAGCCAAAGACTTCATGCAATCGGTGATGCCGCATACGCTGAAAAAACTGAAGATGTACACCGACGACATTCCGCTATTCAATCGCTTCCAGATTGAATCGCAAATCGAAGCCGCTTACGAACGCACCCTGCGTTTGCCCTCTGGTGGTTCCATTGTGATGGATCAAACCGAAGCATTGACCGCCGTTGACGTAAACTCGTCGCGTGCTACCAAGGGCGGCGATATCGAAGAAACCGCCTATCAAACCAATATCGAAGCTGCCGAAGAAGTCGCACGCCAACTGCGTCTACGCGATCTTGGTGGCTTGGTGGTTATCGACTTTATCGATATGGGTTCCGGCAAACATCAGCGCATGGTCGAAGACCGCCTGCAGGCGGCTCTGAAACACGACCGCGCCCGCGTACAAATCGGCAAGATTTCGCGTTTTGGCTTGCTCGAAATGAGCCGTCAGCGTTTGCGTCCAAGCCTGGGCGAATCGAGCCAGATTATTTGCCCGCGTTGCGACGGTCACGGCCGTATGCGCAGTGTCGAATCCTTGTCATTGTCAATTCTGCGTTTGGCAGAAGAACATGCAATGAAAGAAAACACCGGACAAGTGTTGGTGCAAGCACCGACTGAGATCGCCAATTACCTGTTGAATGAAAAACGTCGTGCGATTGTCGAGATTGAAACTCGCCATGAATCACCGATTTTGATTGTTGCTGATACGCAACTGGAAACCCCACATTTCAATGTCTCGCGTCTGCGTGAAGGCGAATTGACAGAAGAATCGGCAAAGCCCAGCTATCACCGCACAACGCCGCGTAAACTGGAAATTCATTCGCTGACGCGTTCGCAATTGAATATTCCGGTAATGCCGGCCGTCACGCATGTGCATCCAACGCAGCCAGCCCCGACTCGCGAATCACGCGAAGAAAATGTAAGCGCCGCAGCTCCTGTTGCCGGCAATGCACAAGCTAAAAAGCCTGGCATTTTTGCCCGTATTGCTGCGATGTTTAGCGGTGATAGCGAAAGCGAAGCCTCAAAGACAAAAACCGATACCAGCGAGCAGAAAGAACGCAGCAGCAGAAATGGTAACGATAGAAATCATCGGAGCTCACGTCCGCAACGCGACAGCCGTGGCAATCAACAACGTCCACAGCAAAGCCGCAATCAGGCTGCCAATGCTCCGCAAGTAAAACCGCAAGCTACGCCATCCCCATCACCGCAACAAAATAAAGCCCCGGCTCCGCAGACTGTAAAACAGCCGGTCAAGCAAGAAACGCTTGAACAAGCGCCAGTGCTTGACGAAGCAAAACAACTTGAATTGCAGCAACGCGCGGAAGAACTGAAACGCAAGGAAATGGAACGCCGCGAAGCCCAGCGTCAAGAAAGCTATCGCCGCGAGGCCGAACGTAAAGCCAAACGCGAAGCGGAAAAGATTGCCCAATTGGCAGTAGCCACTGCCACACCTGTCGATGGTGAATTGCAAATTATCGTTGATCCGCAAGTAACGGAAGCCGCCACAGAAAATGGCAGCACCGACGATGAACAAAGCGCCGAAGGCGCTCGCCGCCGTCGTGGCCGCCGCGGTGGCCGTCGTCGTCGTCGTCCGGACCAGGGCCCGCAAGATCCAAACGCCGTACAAGATGAAAATTCAACCACCGATTTCGATGACGAAGACGGCGATGAAGAAGAAGTGACCTCAGGCAGTGAATCGGAATTCGAGCAAAGCAAGCCTGCACACGTTGCAGCGTTTGTCACTCCTGTGCTGGTGTCTGCAATGCCGGTAACGCGTGCAGAATCGGAATTTGATGATCTGGACGATCAACTTTCTTCAGAAAATATTGTAATAGCAGCGCCAGCGCCCGCCGCTATCGTTCAAACTCAAGTCGAGAGAACGCCTGTTGCTACGATAGTTGTTGCTGAAACAAAGGCCGAGGAAATTTCAACGCCGATTATCAAAGCAACAACACCGGAAGTTGAAAAAGTTGAGCCACTCGTTATCGCCGCAGCTGCTCTAAAAATCGAAGAGGAAGTAATCAAACCGGCGCCTGTCAGCATTGAAACCAGTCCGAAAATTACCGTTGAACTGCCCGTGACTGCGGAATTATTAGCGGCAGCGCCACGGCAAGAAGTGATCGCTGAAGTGGTTGCCAAACAGGTACCAGCTGCTGCCATTTCAACAGTACCGCCTGCATTCAGTGCTCCTGCACCGGTTGCGGCGATTACGCCAACGCCGATCAGTCATGTGCCAGCAGCAGTTACTACACCATCGCCGATGGCTACTGCACCCACTCCAATCCGAAGCGTTCCGCCAGCGTTCAGTGCTCCTGCGCCCGTTGCCGCAACGAGCCAGACATCACCAGTGCCAGCAGCGTTTACTGCTCCAGCGCCGGTCGCTGCAATCGCTCCAACACCGAGCATTAGTAGTGTTGTTCCGCCTGCATTTAGTGCACCTGCCCCAGCTGCCTTCATTGCACCTAAAGCAGTTGAAACAGTGCAAGTAGCTCAAACTGAAATTGATGCAGTCGCAGAAAATGGCCAAGAAGGCGATCAACAAAAACTGATCTGATTTTTGTATATTTAAAGTGATAGAAATAAAAACGCCGAGTTGAGACTCGGCGTTTTTTGTTTAACTCGGACTATGAAATTTTATTTTCCTCGAGTAGCCAAGTGACTTTTACGAAGTAACCGCTCTGACCGCATGACATACAACACGAATACTTTCTTACCATCAAAGCGATAGAAAACTCTGCACGGCGGCTCGACAATTTGTCTGTAACGTGAGCGTTTTAGCTCAAGGGGTTTGCTGCCACTTTCCGGGTGTTCCGTTAATTGCTCTACATGCAAAAATATTCGTTTCACTACCTCGGCAGCAGCGACAGGATTTTCAAGTGCTATGTAGTCAGCGATTGCATCTAAATCTGCGAGTGCAGGCTCGGTCCAAACTATTTCAGCCATCGGGAAAGTCGCGTCTTGGCTTGAGCATTGGTCATTACTCGCCCCTCAGCTATCGCAAGCTCTCCTCTTGCAATCCCCTCAAGAACATCCATTCGCTGCTGAAGTAACTCGTAGCTTTCCACATCGACTAGATAAGCACTCGGCAGACCATGTTGAGTAATCAGAATTGGTTGCTTGTCGCGCTCTATATCGGAGAGCAGCTCGGTTGCTTGGCGTTTCAAGGTAGTCACTAATTCGGTTCTCATGAAGTGATACTATAATGATACTTTGCAGTTCGCAAGTACCGCCTTAACATCGTGGGAGCGTCCGTCAGGCGCGAAAGATCTGGCGTGATTTATCGGGCCTAGAAGGCCCTCCTACGATTTAGATTCCTACAATGCTTTCGCTGGTTCGGTAATGCCATGCTGCGCAGCCAGGCGTGCCATGCTCATCACGTCGCTTACGCCCAGCTTGATCATTAATCGCGATTTGTGAGTCGCAACAGTCTTCCCACTTAAACTCAATTTTTTTGCGATGTCTTCCGCGCGCAAACCCTGGCATAACAACATGCTGATTTCCATTTCGCGTGGTGATAATCCAAAAAAAGGTGATGTCGTCTGATCACCACCGAAGACTAATCGTTGCGCGAGATCACCACCAACGTAGCGCTTGCCGCGCGATGCTTCCCGAATCGCTTTTAATAATTCTTTGGCATCGCAAGCCTTGCCGACATAGGCACTGGCACCTGCGTCCAATAATCGCTTTGGCATCGGGCCTTCTTCCTGCACCGAAACAATCACGACTTTCGGCCCGACCTGCCCTTTGATCAAACGCTCGGTAATTTCCAGGCCGCTGATACCTGGCAGATGCAAATCGCATAGCACCACATCGGGCAGACACTTCTTGATCATCGGCAAGCCTTCTTCCCCGTTCGCTGCCTCACCAATGACTTCAATATCGACTTCATTTTGCAAAATCATGCGATAACCCGCCCGCACTAATGCATGATCATCCAATAAAAATACACGAATCATAGAATCCCCCGGCTCAATGAACACAGCTTACGGGCCTGCCTCTAGGCAAACAATACGAAAAAGCCTGATTTTCTTGTAGGAAATTTCCTACAAGGCATTCAAGTCGGTTAAAATACGCACATTGGAGAGGTGGCCGAGCGGTTGATGGCAGCAGTCTTGAAAACTGCCGTGGGTTTGTAGCCCACCGTGGGTTCGAATCCCACCCTCTCCGCCAAAAATAAAAACCGTTCTTTATGGACGGTTTTTTATTGTTGAAAAATGATGATATGCCGGGTGCTCTTGCTAAGCTCTGTATCAACATCGTCGCAGAGTTAGGGCGCAGCAAGCAGCGCCCCTACTAAAGATATGATTTGCCTTGTACGCAGCAACGCCCCACAAAAAGCACGAGCTTGTACAATCAAACGCCCGCTAACCCGCGCACTTCCCGCCTTCAGCCTTTCATAAGCATGCCTGAGCACTACGAACTTCATCCCATCACGCCGCAGGAACGTTTTTTGCAGAAGGCGGCTGATTGCCTGAAAAATGGCGGTTTGGCGCTTTGCCCGACCGATGCGGGTTATGCCTTTGTCTGGAATCTGAACGCTGTCGAGGCCGAGAACCGGGTGATTCGGCTCAGACAGCTGGACAGTAAGCACCCTTTCACCTTACTCTGTCGGACATTAAGTGAGGCTGGCCGATTGGCTCGGCTAGAGAATTCAGCGTTCCGGCTGATGCGTACACACTGCCCAGGGCCTTGTACGTTCATATTACCGGCCTCGCCAGAATTACCCCGTCGTTTAAAGCATAGTGGTCGCAGTAAGCGCCGCGAAATTGGTGTTCGTTTGCCGCGGCACGCGGTAATGAATTCCCTGCTGGAGTTGATGGGGGAACCACTACTTAGTACCAGCGTGGTGTTGCCGGAAGAAGACGATTTGGCGAGCCATGAAATTCAAGCTGTTATTGAGCGGTGTTTGCGTTTTGTAGACGTGCTGTTGGACGCAGGTGATTGCGATCCGGGCCCTACCAGCGTAATTGATTGCACGAGCGAAACACCAGAAATATTAAGACAGGGTTTCCACGAAGTTTCACTTTGAGAGCACTATTTTCAATAACGATGTTCTCATTTCCATGACAAATAAGTTCAAGTAGATTAATGACTAACGACCCCGCGCCTAACGCGACCGAAGAAACCAGCACTATATTTCCCGTATTACCGCAACAGCAGGAAATGCCGTTGGCGATGGTATTGGGGCAGCCTGTGCTGCAAATGCCGCAAGATCTTTATATTCCACCTGACGCACTCGAGGTTATTCTTGAGGCATTTGAAGGTCCGCTCGATCTGCTCTTGTATCTGATCCGTCGCCAGAACCTGAATATTCTGGACATTCCTGTGGCAGAAATCACCCGCCAATATGTTGAATACATCGGCGTGATGCAGGATTTACGTTTTGATCTGGCAGCGGAATATTTGGTGATGGCCGCCATGCTGGCCGAAATTAAATCGCGTATGTTGTTGCCGCGTCCACCCACCGAAGAAGGTTTGGAAGCCGACCCACGTGCAGAGTTGGTGCGTCGTTTGCAGGAATACGAACGCTTCAAGAAAGCAGCCGAAGATATTGATTCGCTTGATCGTCTTGATCGCGACACCCATGTGGTGAGCGCCCATGTTCCGGAAAGAGCGTCGATAAAAATTCCACCGCCGGTTGATTTACGCGAAATGTTGCTGGCCTTGCGTGATGTGATCAAACGCGCCGATTTGTTTACCCACCACGCCATCAAGCGTGAAACTTTGTCGGTACGACAACGTATGGGTGAAGTATTAAGTCGCCTGAGCGACGGTAAATTCCATCCTTTCGAGACCATGTTTAATGTTCAGGAAGGCAAGCTCGGCGTTGTGGTGACTTTTCTTTCGATACTGGAATTGGCGAAAGAACAATTACTAGAAATTGTTCAAGAAGCCGCATTGGCACCGATTTATGTCAAGTCACTGGCCGCCTCCGACAACGATGCTGCGAACGAGCCGCTGATTCTTCCCGAATCGGAGTTTGATACTCCGGACTCCCCTACTTCTAACTGACAATGACTTTATTCATGGAACATGATTCAAATCAGGATTTGGACCAACATTTAATTGGTCGCATTGTTGAAGCAGCCATCATGGCGGCACCGCAACCCCTCACCATTACCCAACTTTACGCACTGTTCCCCGATGACGAACCCGCGCCGCCCGTGGGCAGCATTGAGCGCGCTATCGGCGAGTTGCAACAAGCCTGCGATGAGCGTGGCGTTGAGTTGATTGAAGTGGCTTCGGGTTTTCGCTTTCAAGTGAAAAACGATGTGCACAACTGGGTGGCACGTCTTTGGACCGAACGTCAAAGCAAATACACCCGCGCGACTCTTGAAACGCTGGCATTGATTGCTTATCGCCAGCCGATTACGCGTGGTGAAATCGAACAAATTCGTGGCGTTGCCGTTAGCGCACAAATGGTAAAAGCGTTGGAAGATCGTGAATGGATTCGTGTTGTCGGCCATCGCGACGTACCGGGCAAGCCAGCCTTATTCGGTACCACCAAGGGCTTTCTGGATTACTTCGGTTTAAAAAGTCTCGATGCATTACCGCCATTGGCCGAGCTGAAAGAAATTCCCGAACTCGACCCGCAACTCCCTTTTGATCGCGTGCCGCAAGTGGCTTCGGCTGCAATGATAAACATCGAAGAAATATCAGACGAAAATTCTGATGCCGATGAAGATCGCAATGAAAATTCGGAAGAAATTCTAGACGAAAATTCCGATGAAAATTCACCTGTTGAAAATGAAGAACCCAATGAAGAATCCACGGCTGTCGAGATGACATCCGACGAAGAAAATCAACACGATAACAATGACGAAACACCCAATGAAGAGGCTGGCGATATTGCCGAGCCGGAGTATAAAAATGAGTAATGAAAATAACGACAATAATCGCAAAACACTTTCGCTAAAACGTGAGGGTGAAGAAATTGCACCAAAAGCGGAAGAGCGTTTGCACAAAGTGTTGGCACAAGCCGGTTTAGGCTCACGCAGAGCGCTGGAAGAACGCATTGCCCAGGGCGTCGTTAAGGTAAATGGCGAAGTCGCACAAATCGGACAATCGGTTCATAGCGGCGATCGCATCGAGCTGGACGGCAAGACCTTTGTCGCCACTGCACTGACAGAACCGAGCAGTGTGCTGATTTATAACAAGCCCGAAGGCGAAGTCACCACCAATGAAGATCCCGAAGGCCGCCCGACGGTATTTGAATCGCTGCCCCGTTTGAAAGGCGCGCGCTGGATTGCGGTTGGTCGTCTGGACATCAACACCACCGGTTTGCTATTGCTCACCACTGACGGTGAATTGGCGAATGCGCTGATGCATCCATCGAACGCGATTGAACGTGAATACGTTTGCCGCATTCATGGTGAAGTGCCCGACAATATCGTTGATCGTTTGGCACGCGGCGTGGCATTGGACGACGGTCCGGCGAAATTCGATAAAATTGAGCGTATTGGTTCGAGCGATTCGCATGCCTGGTTCCAGGTCGTCGTTGCCGAAGGTCGCAATCGAGAAGTTCGCCGTTTATGGGAATCGCAGGGTTTTCAAGTGAGCCGTCTGAAGCGCGTGCGCTACGGCAAAGTCACACTGCCACGTTTATTGAAACGCGGTAACTGCGTCGAGATGGATCAAAAAGCGGTTGAAGCACTGCGTGCAGAATTCAAACTCGACGATAATGCGCCAGTCTTAACCTTGCAGTCGGTGATCGGACAACGCAAATCACGTCCCACCACTATTCGTGTCGGTAAAGACCGCGTACAAAATAATTATGTCAATGGCGCCGTGAATGATGAAGCGCGCGAACTGCGTCGTTTCGATAACGTACGCGAAGATCGCCCGCGTGGCCGTGGCCGTCCTGGCGCTGGTGCTGGCCGACCAAAACCAGGTGGCTTTAAGCCCAGAGCAGGCGGCAAACCTTTCAGTGGTCCGATGGGTGCTGATGCAGCACATCCGGGTACTCGTACACCGCGCAACAATGCTCGCCCCGCCTTCGGTGAAAAACGCCCGTACAACGCTGGCCCACGCGATGACAATTTTGGTAATCGTGCTGAAGGCCCACGTGCTCCCCGTCCTGCTGGTGATCGCCCACAAGGTGATCGTCCACCTTTCCAAAATCGTGGCCCGCGTCCGCAAGGCGGACCTACACAAGGTGAGCGTGCTCCTTACCAAAACCGCGGTCCACGCCCTCAAGGTGGTCCCCCTCAAGGTGAACGTGCACCCTATCAAAACCGTGGCCCACGCCCACCGCGCGCGCCAGATGCTAACCCGGCTGAATTCCGGAGCTGGTATGTGCCCGATGGTGTCGATACCGGCTCACGCGTAGCACCACCACGCAGTCCAAGCCCGCAGGGTGAGCGTCCGTATCAAAATCGTGGACCACGCCCCCAAGGCGATCGTCCACAAGGTGATCGTCCGCCATACCAAAATCGCGGCACACGCCCGCAGGGCGACCGGCCACAAGGTGATCGCCCACAAGGCGAACGTACGCCCTACCAAAATCGCGGCCCACGCCCACAGGGCGACCGGCCACAGGGTGATCGTCCTCCGTATCAAAACCGTGATCCCAACCGTGGCCCGCGTCCGCAGGGTGATCGCCCACAAGGCGAGCGTCCTCCGTATCAAAACCGTGATCCCAATCGTGCCCCACGGCCTCAAGGTGATCGTCCACAAGGCGATCGTCACCCGTATCAAAACCGTGACCAAAATCGTGGGCCACGCCCGCAGGGTGATCGCCCACAAGGCGGCCCGCGTCCACCCTTTCGCAAACGTCCCGAAGGTTTACCGTCGGACGATTGAAAGTTAAATCTCGAGAAATAAAAAGCAGAGCTTGGGCTCTGCTTTTTTTTGGGTACACATATTTTCGGCCTTAGAGCATGGCTAATAATGCTGGAGCACACGCTCTAGAAAAAGACCGGATGGTGTCAGTGTACTTACTGCACGGAGCATCCAATGAATCTCGCTAATTGTTTAATATATTCATCACTACTGCTCATTGCGCTGCCTTGCAGTGCCAAAGATTTCAGCATTCCCAATGGCGATACCCCGGGATTATTGAAGGCGATCACACTTGCCAATCAAAGCCCTGAAGCAGATGTCATTACACTGGCAAAACACGGGCTGTACGCCATTAGCAAACCGTCCGGCGCAAATCTGTTACCCAGTTTTGAAAACACTCTGACGATTAACGGAAACGGGGCAGAAATTCGTCGATACACCCGGGCATCGGTGACATTGATCTCGACTGAAAAAAATAGTCATGTGGTACTTCGGGATCTAATTCTTGCCGAAGGCAGTGAAGGCGCATTGATTAATCGTGGTGATTTATTACTTGACCGGGTCAAGATTGTCGATACCGATTCGGGCAAGGCACAAGCGATCATTACCAACTTCGGGCGCCTAAGCCTGAGCAATTCAGAACTGGCGTATAACCAGATGCCGGTTCAGGAACACGATGCCGGGGTAATTATTAATCATGGCGAGTTAAGCCTTTCGTTTTCCAACATTCATAGCAATACCATTCGCCAGGATAACAACACACTGGCTTTTGCATTGGGTGCATTAAACTTTGGCAGTATTAAAGTTAATGGTTTCAATATTGACGGCAATGACATTGATCCCGCAATCAATCCATCGCAACTGGCCGGCATTATCAATATTGGCAAAGCCAGAGTTTATGGACGCTTCCCGCAAAAACAAATCATTCAAAAATCGACTTCGAGTTTGGGCATTATTGCCAACAACTAATTAGCCCATATCAACGCAATAAAAAGGCCGCTTTGTGCGGCCATTTTATTTAATCGTTTTTGTATTTAATCGATGTCCAGACTATCCGAGGTTTTCTTTCTACGGCGTTTGTCTTTCTGATCAAAACCAGACTCGCAACCATCTTTAAGTACCATCACACATTCAAGATATTCGCTGACCATTACAATAGCCGCGCGAATGGCCTTGCCGGCAGGTTTGTTTTCTTCATTTTGCGTGCCGCCACTGGCGCCAAATTTGGAAAAACTAAGATTACTGCCACCACTCTTTGAATTACCTTCAATGGTGCGCACGAAAGCGATTTCACCTGTGGTGGTATCGACCACACGAATATCCACAGCAACATAAGCCTGGGCCGATTTACCGCCAACTGAAATACCACCAAAGCTTAAACCGGAGCCACTGGATTTGGTTTGTTCTTCAAATGAAGTCACCGTGCCCATAACCAAGTATTGCGCACCAAATAGTTTGCCCATTTGTGCGGCATTACTGAGTTTGGCTCGACCCGATGCCATGAGGTTTTGTTCTTGAATAATCGCATCCATTTTTTGACGCTCAACCACGCGAAATTCGTTGGTAGCCGCCAATTCATTACTCAGCAAACCAGCCAAATCTTTACCTACGCTGCTACTCCACCAGCTCGCCGAGGTTTCATTTTTGAACTCGGCTACCGCGATCACTGGTTTTTGCGAGCCAGTGGCTTGGACAGGCGCAGGTTTTTCTTTTGCCGCAAAACTGGTCACTGAAACGCAAGCTATACCGACAAATAAAGCGAAGGATTTGATATTCATAATATTTTACTCATGATATTTGCTCATCTATATTGTTCGAGGTTTGGCTAGTTAAACGCGTAAACAAGATGTTACAGGACATTTAGCCTGAACGTACTACCACCCGGTTTCGACCCGAATTTTTTGCTTCATAGAGCGCCCGGTCAGCATCGGCGATTAATCTTTCCAAACTAATTGCGGTGGCACAATCACTGACACCAATACTCATGGTGATTTTCAAGTCCCCATAGGCAGCGCCAAAATCGAGTGCTGCCATATCGCGGCATAAACGGTCGCAAATTTCAGCCGTTGCCTGTGCCGACATACCGGGAAATATCAGTACAAACTCGTCGCCACCAATGCGGGCGACCAGATCACGGCCTCGAGTAACTTGTTTGAGTTTCAAGGCGACTTGCCGAATAACGTCGTCACCGGCGTTATGACCCAAATTGTCATTGATTGCTTTGAATAAATCGATATCGGCGACCGCTACGCTGATCGGTCGGCCCTCGGTCCGCGTTTGTTCAAATAATTTTTTGTAACTCACATCCAAACTACGTCGATTCGCCAGACCGGTCAAAGCATCTTCACTGGCCAGTTTTGCCAGACCATCGGTTTGTTTTTGCAAAACACTCAGCAAGACTTCGCGTTCCTGACTGATTTTTTCAAGGTTATTGGCGTAATTCTGTATTTCGGCCGTTCGCTCAGTCACTATTTTTTCCAAGCCTTTCTCGCGTACCCGAGCGCTGCTAACGGCATATCGATAAGCCGCCAATATGCCTAAAGCAAATAATGCGATCAAGACAAACCAAAACCCGGTGCGCTGCCAAAGATAAGGTCGTACTTCAAACCGATATTGGGTTACTTGTCCCGACCAGCGACCAAAACCATCATCGGCTTCAAGATTCAACACATATTTTGCCGGTGCAAGATTTGTATAGGAAACTCGATTGAGTGGGTTCGCGTTTTGCCAAGTATCATCGAAACCATCGAGTCGAACACGATATTGCACTTGCTCGGGGGCGATAAAGGTAGGTGCAGCATATGAAAAATCAATTCGTCTTACACCGGGACCAAAATTATTTTGAGTTATGTCAGAAACCGGAATGCCGTCAATCGTAATGCTTTCAATTAATGTACGTGCCTTGGAATTGATTTGCTCCTGTTTTTTCAGATCCATCAATGCGAGTCCACTTGACGTGGCAAACCATAAATAGCGTGAGTCCAAAACCATTACCGGATTACCACCACCATTACATTGCAAACGAGCCAGCGGCCCCTGCGACTGATCCATGGCGCCGATAGAAAGTTCTTTTTCAGTGCCCATGGCAATGCCATCGAGCTCTTTACGATTTAAACGTACAACCCCTTTATTGGTGCAAACCCAGAGGCTATTGTTTTGTCCAACCAAACCCAAAATAGGCACGTAAGGAATGCCACGAGATAAACCAATCGATGTCACTTGCTCATTTTCAATGCGATATAGGCCATCGTCGGCCGCCACCCACAAAACACCTCGCTCATCTTCATAAAAACCAAAAGCATATTGCAGGCTCACACCCGGTTTTTTCCATGGCTTGAGCTGATTATTTTCGATGTAATAAACACCCGACGTTGAGCCCACCCATAATCTTTTTCTTGAATCTAAAAACAGCGCGCGCACATCAAGATCGCCGCCAAACAGTTGCGTTACATGCTCGTTCTCGATCAGCGCCACACCACCGCCTGAGCGCGCGCCCAATCCTGCCCATACTTTGTCGCCATCGTGCACCAAAACACGAACTTGATTCGATGGCAAACCTTGCGCGCGTGTTATTTGACGAATATTAGCGGACTGAAAAACACTGATACCGGCATCGGCGGTGCCAACCCATAATTCGCCGGGTTTTCTTTCCATCAAGGAATAAATACTGTCACTTGCCAAGCCATCGGCCCGTCCCCATTTTTCAATCACATCATTTTTGATGCGATTCAAACCCGAGCTGGTACCAACCCAAATACTCTCGTCGGCAGCTTTTAAAACCGCCCTGACATAATCATCGCTTAAGCCGTTATGACGGGCATAGCGGGTTATTTGTCCGGTTCTGATTCTGCTCACACCAAGATTGGTGCCTATCCATAAACTTTTTTCACGATCCAAAAACAAGGTCGCTATTCGATTATTCACTAAACCATTCTTGGTATCAAAATGTTCCAGCCGCCCTTTGCATAAACAATACAAACCTTCACTTTGCGTACCCAACATGATGCGATCAGCGCTTTCAACGACGATCGACTCCACCGGATATTCACTTCCCAATTTCTCTCCACCGAGCATAGTGACGAAGCGTTTACCTTCTTGCTTGAAGAGCCCGCGGTCGGTGACCACCAGCAAGCTGCCATCCACATTTTTAGCAAGTGCGGTGACAGATTTAATAGGCACCGGAAAAACTTGAGCCAACTCAAAGTGATCACCTTTTAGCACCGCAAGTCCGGCTCGAGTGGCTAGCCAAATATCGCCGGCAGCGTCTTGCTCAAAGTCCAGCGCACTATTCATGGCATCAGGTAAGCGCAATGGGTATTTTTTTAAGCTTCCATCGGGCTGCAACAACATAATGGTTTGCGAAGCTGCCGCCACCCAAATTCGGTTTTGGCTATCTTCAAATAGAGCAGTTATTTGTGATTGCCCGAGTTCTTTTTCATAGGGTATGGCGGCCCATTGGCCATTAAAATAACTGTATAAGCCATCGCGTGCGGACCCTACCCATAAGCGGCCATCTTTTGCGGCGAGCAAAACCCGAATTCCGTTATCTGACAAACCGGGAATAACGTCACGATCAAATACTTTCCAGTCGCGGCCATTAAAACGCGCCAAACCTTCCCAGGTAGCGACCCAAATGTAGCCATCCGAGGTTTGCGTAATTGACTGTGCCGTATTATGCGGCAGCCCATTGCTACTATCCCAGACCCGAGTCGATCTGAGATAAATCGGCAGGTCATCGGCCCATACCACTTGGCTCAATAGTGTCAGCAAAACGATGCAAGCGATGCGAATTAACGACAAGCCCTACTCCAGATAATATTGAGATGGCTCAATCAAGAATTTCAAATTTGTCGGCATCCAGATAGGCAGGAAACCGGGCTCGGTAGTCCTGCAAATCTTTGGCTGACAAGCGACAGGATAAAACTTCGGCTTCATTTGTGCCACTCACAACGGCTTGCCCCAGATAATCCAAAGCAACACTGTCACCCGCATAGTCAATTGAATTACCGTCCACCCCGACCCGGTTCACGCCAGCAACATAGGCCAGATTTTCGATGGCGCGTGCAGGCAGCAAACTATTCCATGCTTGCCGACGTGCCGACGGCCAATTGGCCACGTATAGCAAAAGATCATAGTCAAAACGGTTTTCTACTTCGTGTGAAAAGCGATTTCTGGAATACACTGGAAACCGCAAGTCGTAACACACCAGCGGACAAATTCGCCAACCGTTATAGTCAATACTTATGCGTTGATTACCCGAGGCATAGCGTTGATGCTCATTGGCCATACGAAATAAATGGCGCTTGTCATAGTATTCAAACTTGCCATCGGGCTTTGCCCAAATTAATCGATTAAATACCTGCAAGGCTTCCCGTATTTGCACGCTGCCGGTGACAACAGCATTATGCTGCCGGGCCATTTCAAGCATCCACGCCAAGCTTGGACCTTCCATGGTTTCTGCATCGGCAATTGCTTCGTTACTGAAGCCAGAAGTAAATGTTTCCGGAAGAATAAAAATATCGGTCGGGTGTTTTTGCTGCTTTAATAATTCGCCGTAATAATCACGGTTAGCCTGCGGGTCATGCCAGCGGGTATTACCCTGCACCAAACTCAAGTGTAAAAAGTCCTGCATCAAACTTTCACCAATCGTTCCATCGCGGCGTCAAGTGTGTCAGCATTTTTCGCAAAACATAAACGGATTAAACGCTGCGCTATCGGCGCTTTGTCATAAAACGGTGATAAGGGAATGGCGGTCACCCCTTTTTCAATCGTTAACCACCGGCAAAATTCCATATCTGGCATATCGCTAATTTCCGAATAATCCACCAACTGGAAATAACCGCCCGGTACCGCCAGCGGTTGGAACCTCGTGCTCAATAATTGGGTTTTGAAGGCGTCACGCTTGGCTTGGTAAAACTCGCCTAATTGTTCGTAGTGCTCGGGTTCTTGTTGAATCATTTCGGCAAAGGCCCATTGTGCCGGTGCAAAAGTACAAAAAGTATTGTACTGATGGACTTTTCGAAATTCTTTGGTCAGTGCTGGTGGCGCTATGCAGTAACCAATTTTCCAACCGGTACAGTGATAGGTTTTACCAAAACTTGAAATAACAAAACTGCGTTCTGCTAGTTCCGGATAACGCAAAACACTTTCGTGCTGGCGACCGTCAAAAATAATGTGTTCGTAAACTTCGTCCGACAAAATCAGAATTTCGGTATCTTTCACAATATCGGACAAGGCCTGCATATCTTCTGAGCTCAGCATGGCTCCCGAGGGGTTGTGCGGAGTATTGATAAATATCATTCGCGTACGAGAATTGACAGCCGTCTTAACTTTATTCCAATCGACGGCAAAGGTGACCGGCTCCAGCGCAACATGAATTGCCTTGGCACCGGCCAGATTAATAGCGGGCTCGTAGCAGTCGTAACAAGGGTCCAGAACGACCACTTCATCGCCGGGATGCACCACCGCAAGTACAGCATCGAAGATAGCTTCACTAGCTCCGCTGGTGACGGTTATTTCGGAATCGACATTTACCTGTTTGCCATAGCAACGCAATGTTTTATCAGCGATCGCCTGTCTGAGCGCAGCAACCCCGTGCATCGGTGCATACTGGTT
>JAYSXB010000060.1:0-5290 GCA_043717775.1 Arenimonas sp. | reverse complement strand
CTCGGATTTGAAAGCGCAAGCAGAACAAATGTCAAAATCAATCGTTGATTCGGCACAACAAATCTGGATGGCTGGCATGGGCGCATTCAACCGCGCACAGGGCGAAGGCTCCAAATTATTTGAAGCCTTGGTCAAAGAGGGCATGAACATCGAACAACACACCCGCAAATTAGCCGGTGGCAAAGTAGAAGCTGTGCGTGACGCCGTCGAAACCCGCGTGGGTGTTGCACGCGAACGTGCCACCGATACCTGGGACCGTCTGGAAAAAGTATTCGAAGAACGCGTACAACGCGCTCTGAACCGTTTGGGCGTTCCAAGCCGCGAAGACTTGTCTGACCTGACCTCACGCGTAAACAGTCTGACCGATTTATTGCGCAAGCAAGCCGGCAAAGCCGAAGCCAAGCCATTGGTTAAAGCCGTCAAAACTGCCAAGGCTGCTCCCAAAAAAGTGGCTAAAGCCGCAAAACCTGTTGCCAAGAAAGCCGTCAAAGCAATGAAAGCCGCCAAGCCTGCTGCTAAAAAAGTCGTGAAGACTGCTACCAAACCAGCAGCCAAAACCAGCAAAGCAAGCAGCAAAAAATTAGTAGCAAAAGCCAAGCCGGCCGCTCGCAAAGCAGCACTGCCGAACGCTGTTAAGCCCATTGCACCCAGCACCGAAGCTTAATTAACCAGTTTTAAAGTTGCGCCCGCTAGTCTAAAAACGAAGTACGTCAGATCCCTCCCCTTACGCCCTTCAGACTGGCGGGCCATCACCCCATACTCTCTCACTATCACTAGCTGAGTTTTGCCCAGACCCTGATCTGGGCATTTTTTTGCCCTGCTTTCTGCGGCCAAGCGCCTGCCTTCACGTTACAATACCCTCCCCCCAAGTACCTCTCTTCTCGGAGCCTTTGCATGCTAGCCATTAGCCCCATCTTGATTGCCATTTTTATCGGGCTAGTTTGTTTTCTGTTTTGTTTCTGGTGGTTTGGCATCGTCAAACGCCGCCAGGCAGAAATTCAAACCGGTGTGGTGACATTGGCGGCAATGAAGTGGCGTGAATGCGTTGGCCTAGTAATTCAATCGCTGGAAAAAGATGGTTATCGCGAAGAAATTTCTAGCCGACAACCTGGTGACGGCGGTACTGAATTTCTATTGAAAAAAGGTTCGGCCTTAACATTACTCAGCTACAAACACGGCACCGCGTACCATTTAGGCGAAGCCAATATCCGGGATTTTGCCAATGGCGTACAACTCATCGGCGCCAGCAAAGGCATTCTGGTAACACTTGGCACCATTGAAAATATGGCGAAAGACGTCGCAAATCGCTATGACATTCAGGTCATTGATGGTTCGACACTTTGGCCACGCATTGAAGGCTTTTTATCCAGCAATATGCTGGACACTGTCCGCCAACAAGCCAGCGCACAGACCAAATCAAAAGTACAACTCAGTGGTGCTATCAGCGTCGGCCTGATGATTTTGAGCTTCTTTATCTTTGGCGGTCTCGCCGCTCTTAGCGGCAGCGATTCTGAAACAGCCGATGCAACCCAAGTGACACAAACTGCCCCAACGACAATCAACAAGCCAATCGATCCAGAAGTAGCAAAATTGAATGCTACCGCCAAGGCACTGGACGAAATTGATAAATTAACCGACAAGCAACTTGCCAAACGTAAAGCCGACACCGCTGTTACCATTTCAGCCTTACCGTCAGTGAACTCTGCTATTTGGTACAGCGCTTCGACTTTGCAAGTCAATTTAAATACTGAAAAAAATGATGACAAAGTATTGATTGAAGAAATTTGTCGCATTCTTACCCAGCGCGAAGAACTTCGTTACACCCGTTTGCAACTGGAACCACCATCAGGAAGCACCTCCCCGGTCCGTTTCAGACAATGCCTGTAGGAGCCCGCTTGCGGGCGACGTTGTTTGCATTTGCCACTGTCGGAGCTGGTTCACCAGCGATTAAACCTCCCGAACATAAGCAAACTTACGGCATTCGCGCCTGACGGACGCTCGCTCGGAAGAAGAAGGCTCATTTACATGCAATAAAAAAACCCGCTTTCGCGGGTTTTTTGTTTTCAAAAGTATTTTCAATTTACCAATGCACACCACGCATAACCGCAGCAAAGGCGATTTGCTCATTCGTGGGTTTATCGGCTTCGCCACGGCCTTTCATGCCCTTGGCGGCTTGTGAATCGGGGAACATTTCAAAGGCCGTATTCATGATGACTTCATAGGCTTTCGGCACCAGGGCATTCAGTGTTGCAGCAAAAATACCCATGCGGGTAGCAACGCGGCTTGGGCGTTCGATAATGGCTTTCACTACCATGTCAGCAGCTTCTTCCGGCGTAAGGGTTGGAATGGAATCGTACATTTTGGTCGGTGCGATCATCGGGGTTTTCACCAGCGGCATATTGATCGTGGTGAAGGCGATATTTTTCCCGCTGAATTCTGCCTGTGCACAACGACTGAAGGCGTCCAGTGCCGCTTTAGACGCCACGTAGGCCGAGAACCGTGGCGAGCTAGCCAATACACCAATCGAGGAGATATTGACGATGTGGCCTTTCTTGCGTTCGGTCATCACTGGCAAAAAGCCCATTATCAAACGCAGGCAACCGAAGTAATTCAATTGCATCGTGCGTTCGAAATCATGAAAGCGATCGTAACTGGCTTCAACCGAACGACGAATCGAACGACCGGCGTTATTGACCAACACATCCACATGCTTATGATCGACCAATACTTGTTTCACCAATTCGTCGCAGGAAGCCAGATCGGTGAGGTCACAGGTATAGGCCCAACACTTGCCGCCGAGCGCGACAATTTCATCGCGGGTTGCGGTCAATTCTTTTTCACCGCGCGCAACGATAATGACTTTCGCACCGGCTTCGGCAATTTTAATCGCCGATGAGCGACCAATACCGGACGAACCGCCGGTGATCAATACGACTTTGTTTTCAACCTTGCCACGCAATGAGCGATCGACAAATAAATCCGGGTCCAGATGACGTTCCCAGTAATCCCACAAACGCCAGGCATAGCTTTCCAGTTCAGGCACGGAAATTTTGCTGCCTTTTAGTGCGCGTTCGGTTTCACGGCTATCGAAGCGCGTTGGGTAAGTAATATTTTTTACCACCTGCTGCGGAATACCCAAGTCCTTGAGCAACATATTGCTGAAACGCTTCACCGGAGGCAGATTCATCACCGCGCCGCGAACGGCTGCTGGTACAACCGCCAACATACGGGCATCCAGACGCATGGTCATTTCCGGCGCATGCGCTGCACGGCAGAACACATTCATGATCTCGCCAATGCGCAGTGCATTCGGATCTACCAGATGGAAGCAACCTTTATCCAGACCTTTTTTATGCGCGATGTGGTCCATGGCATCGGCGACGTAATCGACCGGCACCACATTCATCGTGCCGCCTTCAATACCCAGGGTTGGCACCCATTGCGGCAAAGTTTGACGAATTTTCTTGATCAGGGTGAATAGATAATACGGGCCGTCGATCTTGTCCATTTCGCCAGTCTTTGAATGACCCACGACAAAACCCGGGCGATAAATACGATAAGGAATTTTGCAGGTTTTGCGCACCAGACCTTCCGACTCGTGCTTGGTACGGAAGTAAGGGTCGTTATCCAGGTCCTCAGCTTCCTTGAACATGTCTTCACGGAAAATACCGCGATACAAACCGGCGGCGGCAATCGAACTGGTGTGATGGAAGCAACCGGCTTTTATCGCCGTAGCGCATTCGATGGCATGTTTGGTGCCGTCAATATTGGCCACTTGCTGCGAAGGACCATCAGCGCTTAAATCATAAATAGCGGCAAGATGGAAGAAATGCAGCACTTTTTTGGTGGTCAAGGCTTTGAGTTGCACTGCCGTCAAGCCAAGCTTGGGCTTTGATAAATCACCGGTAACCGGGATCACCCGTTTTTTATCCCACGCCATGGAATCGGCGATGGCATTGAATTTTTTTTCCGACCCTTTGCGCACCAACACATGAATCGTGCCTTTGCGCTTCAATAAATTACTAACCAAATAACGGCCGATAAAACCGGTGGCACCGGTAACGAAATAGCTCATGATTCCCCCACTCTGGCTAGTCATAGCTCGGCGACTGCCGAACCCAAGCTGCTAAATTGCCAGACCTGAGCCAATCTTACAAACCCTAATTTGCAGATGCGTTGACCCGCATGTGCCGCCGTGCTTTCATTGGGGCTACCGAGTACCCCGAGAAACCTGTTATGGCCGCGCCTAAAGACGATTTACAAGCAAAGTTTGAACAAGCCACCAAAGACATCAAAAGCCTGAAAGAAAAACCTGATAATGACACCCTGCTGAAACTCTATGCGCTTTATAAACAAGGCTCAGAGGGCGATGTGAAAGGCGAAAAGCCGGGCTTTTTTGATTTTGTCGGCACCGCTAAATACGAAGCCTGGGGTAAATTGACCGGCACCAAACAAGACGACGCCGTCAAAAAATATATCGATCTTGTCAAAAAATTGGTGAGCTAATTTACTATGGCAGCCCCCAAAACGCGCCAACGGATTCTAGACACCTCGCTAGCCATGTTTAATTTACAGGGCGAGCCCAATGTCACTACCAATCATATTGCCGATGAACTTGAAATTTCACCGGGCAATTTGTATTACCACTTTCGCAATAAAGACGACATCATCGAGCAATTATTCCAGCGTTATGAAGAACGCATGGACTCTGCCCTGATCGCCCCCGAGGGCCGTCTGCCGAATCTGGAAGATATCTGGTTGCAACTGCATCTGGTGTTTGAATGTATTTGGGAATACCGTTTTTTGTATCGTGATTTGGTGGATATTCTCAGCCGCAATCGTCACTTGCGCATGCGCTTTGCCCGCATTTTAAAACGTGCTGCCAGTAATGCCACTACCGTTATGCGTGGTCTCGTACAAGCCGGCGTAATGCGCGCTTCGGGCACCGAGATTGAAGGTACTGCCACCAACATTCTTGTGATCGCAACATTCTGGCTGAACTATGCCAGCGTTCGTGGCGACAAAGACGAACAGGAAGCGATCCGCAATGGCATCGTGCAAGTGATGATGCTGATATCACCGTTCTTGCGGGATGAAGAGCGGGTGCATCTTAATACCTTGACGATGGCATATAAGATTTAGTCTTTTGTTCTGTAGGAGCGGCTTTAGCCGCGACAGATCTGGCGGAATTTATCAGGCCTAGAAGGTCCTCCTATCAAGGCATGTTTTTGTGGGAGCGTCCGTAAGGCGCGAATAGTAAAACGAAGCGCACATGCTCGCAGGTTTGTCG
>JAYSXB010000059.1:0-5308 GCA_043717775.1 Arenimonas sp. | reverse complement strand
TTGTTGATATGGACCCGGGCAGCATGATGGAAGCCGGTGTCACTTCCACCTTCTTTCCGCACGGCCTGGGCCACCCGATTGGCCTGCAAGTGCACGACGTTGCCGGTTTTGCCGCCGATGAAACCGGCACCATGATTCCAAGACCAGCAGGGCATCCTTATTTGCGCATGACCCGCAAGCTGGAACCAGGAATGGTCGTCACCATTGAGCCTGGAATTTATTTCATCCCCACTTTATTAGCGAAACTAAAAACATCGAAACACAGCGCCGTGGTGAATTGGCGCAATGTTGAACACCTCACTGCATTTGGTGGTGTACGTATTGAAGACGAAGTGCATTGCACGGACGGCAAGCCTGAAAATTTAACGCGCGATGCGTTTGCGGAAATCGAGAAAGATTGATTTTACGTAGGAGGGCCTTCTAGGCCCGACAGATCTGGCCTGGTCTGTCGCGCCTAAAGGACGCTCCTACAAGAGCTAGTGGAAACTTGTTTGCCGACGATGCGGCATTTTATTTTTTACGAAAGCGCTTGATCGCAAAGATAAGCAATCCAATCACCAACCATAGTGGCCAAATAGCAAATAAATCAATCACAACATCCAACAGGCCATACCAGCCTACTGAAATCGCACTGAATAAACGACTCAAAAAACCTGGGCGGCTTGCCTTGGCAATTGCATCAACATCATCAATTTCGGTTTTACGCACTTTGCTTAATTGATAAAGCGAAAGATTAATGGTACTGAAAGCGACTTTATCTTCGACTTCTTTTTGTACAACGGTGGCCTCGTCCCGAGTGGCTTTGGCGTCGTTCTGGCCTGAAATAACCGCGGCTTTATCACTAATCCTGCCCGGCGCTGTGCTCAAATCACCGAGCTGTTTTTGTGCTTCCTGGTTGCGTAAAAATTCCAGTTGTTTACGAAGCAAATCAAGCTGCACGTCGCGGGCTTCAAAATTACGTTGATCCAGAAAATCGATTTGGGTAATCAATGCACGTAGAAAGTCCTGGGTCTTGTCGCTGGGGACCCGTACCGATAAATTTCCACGCACCGTGTATTCCGCCAGCTCTAATAATTTTGCATTGCCAATGCGATAACGATTGACGTTATCGGTGTCCGCCTTAATCTGATTGATAACGACAAAGCCACCTTGGTTGGCCACTATATTTTCGATTGCAATGGCCGATTGATAAACATCTTTAACACGAAATTGTGCATCGGCCGTGCGGACGAACTTTCGTTCTTTATCCACATACGAAGTTGCACTTGAGCTCAGTTGCTCAACCCTGACAGGCTCAGACGTCGCCTGATCAAGCTCGTCAGCGCTTGCCGTCTTGGCAAGCTCTTCGCTCATAACTCCCCGGCTCGCCGGTGCAGGTGCAGCGGCGTCCGCAGCAGCGCCACCTAGCGACTCGCTGGCCGCAGAATCAGCTGCGGCAGGTGAAGATTCCTGTGTTTTAGAACAAGCGACCAAGACAAAAACTAGCGTTGCCGACAGCAACGCAACCATGATTTTGCGCATTACATAATCTCCCCGTGATTGAAACTGACAGCGGAACTTCTATTCCGACGACCTTTCGATGTCAGCCATGCTGGGTTTAACGCTGCATGTAATCAATAGGGGTTAAAGCATGATTCAATTGAGCGGTTACGCTTGGTTAAGCCAATTCTTATGCTTCGCACAGGAACATCCGTCTAAGGCCTAGTTCGTCATCCCCGTGGGAGCGCCCGTCAGGCGCGAATGGCCTGCGGCAATGCGAAACGTAGGAGCGAGCTCTGCTCGCGAAGTGCTTCGACGCAGGTTTTTCGCGAGCAGAGCTCGCTCCTACGCCAGTTTATTTCGCGGGTTTATTCGCGCCTGACGGGCGCTCCCACGAGAACCCTTGAGCAAGATAGCTTGAGATAATGTCGAGTGCTTATGGTCGGCAGTTGCGTTCAATTAAACGAAGGTCAGCCTCCACATCCAGATCATGCATTTGTGACTGACCGCTTGCCATTCTGCTTTTGGCTTCTTTGCAGGCGTCGTATTCAACGGCACCAAACAATTTTCCTACCATTGCCAATCTCTGTTGCGGGCTTAGTTGCTTGCGAAATTTTATCCCGCTGACAAAAGGCTCGGCGCGACCGGGCATGGCAATAAACTGTCTTTTCAAGGGGTTTTTTGGCGCATTGGCCGGAGCTGGATTCCAATCATCGCTGTCTAGGGTTAAGCGTAATGCGGTGTGCGTAGTTTCCTCGATGTTACCTGCGGCGGTAGTCGTTTCGATATTGGGCTTGGACAGAAATCGGCGACTTATAGGTTTTGTATTCAATTTATTATCGGTGACCAATGACGACTCGACTTCCAATGGTGTGGCCAAAGGCATTGAATCAATAAACGTCACTTCAAGCACATCATCATTAATAGCAGCATATTGAAATGCTGTTTCCCGCCAGAAAAATAAATACCCGATAACGCCAATATGCACAAAGATGGCGAGAATTAGAACGGCAAAGTTCCAGCGCGGTTTTGCTTGGATAAGGGCTGGTCGATGATAGTGAAGCAGGCTCCATGCATCCTTCTCGTCAATAGTTTTGATTGCTGTCGATTCCATCCGTAAATACTGCTTTTTGGCAACCATCAGAAAGATGTTCGCTTATTGACCGCAGTGTCATCGTCTAGTTCATTTTTTGCATGTATTCATGCCGCAAAAAACGTGCATGCTCGGCAAAGAAGAAATCATCGCCCGCAAGCGGCCTCCTACAAAAAATCCCGGCCTAAGCCGGGATTTTTTGAATATACGACTGGCAAAATTACTCCGCAGGAATGACTCGCAAAATCATGCTGTCCACCGATACCACACGAACCAAACTGCCGACCGGCATGTCGGCACCTTGCACGGTCCATAAGGCATCGCCAATTTTTACGCGGCCTTGGCCATTGGTAATTGCGGTTTCTAAAGTCATGACTTTATCGACCAGTTGCTCGGCACGGCGATTCAATAATGGTTTGTCGCTGGGGCTTTCCATGCGGCGAAAAAATTGAATATAAATACCTATCGCCACAAAGGAAAATACCACAAACAAAACCACTTGCATCAATACGCTCAGGCCGGGGATTAACCACACCACAAGAAAAACAGCGGATGCCGCAATGCCCAACCATAATAAAAAAATTCCGGGCGCCGTTGTTTCTGCTGCCATCAATAACAATGCCAGACAGGCCCAGACAATCATTTGCGGACTCATCGTAATTCCTTAAGGCTGTTTGGTGTTTTTAGCGGCGATGATACTTTTTTGCTTATCGGCGCTGTCGCGTGCAAGTTCTGCAATACCGGCAATACTGCCCATTACGCCGGTCACTTCAGTGGGAAGAATCATCAAGCGTTGATTCGGCGAATTTGCAAAATCTTTCAGCGCTTCAATATATTTTTGTGCAACGAAATAATTAATCGCCTGCACGTCACCAGAAGCAATAGCTTGGGAAACCATTGTGGTCGCCTTTGCTTCAGCTTCCGCCGAACGCTCGCGCGCCTCGGCTTCGCGGAAGGCGGCTTCGCGCTTGCCTTCGGCTTGCAAAATAGTACTTTGCTTCTCGCCTTCGGCTTTGAGAATTTCGGCTTGGCGGAAACCTTCGGCTTCCAGAATATTGGCGCGTTTTTCACGCTCGGCTTTCATTTGCCTGGCCATGGAATCAATCAAGTCCCGAGGCGGTTGAATGTCTTTCAATTCGATCCTGTTCACCTTGATACCCCAAGGGCCGGTGGCGTGATCAACCACACCGAGCAATTTGGCATTGATTTCATCGCGCTTTGAAAGCGATTCGTCCAAATCCATCGAGCCAATCGCGGTACGAATATTGGTCATTACCAGGGCAATTGATGCTTGCTCAAGATTCGACACTTCATAAGCCGCTTTGGCCGCATCCAGCACTTGGAAAAACACCACGCCATCGACTTTAACCACGGCATTGTCTTTGGTGATGACGTCTTGCGATGGAATTTCCAGCACCTGCTCCATCATATTGACCTTGCGACCAATGCCTTGGGCAATGGGCACCAGCACGTGCAAGCCGGGGCTAAGGGTGTGGGTGTATTTACCAAAACGCTCAACGGTCCACTCAAAACCCTGGGGAACCATCCGCACCATTTTGGCGACCATAATGACCACAAACACTAAAAGCGCTAGAACTACAAACATGCCCATGACGAACTCCTTGAAATATCCAGCTCAGTATATGGAGTTTTGAAGGAATTTATTGGTTTCCCCGCTATCTTTGTTGCGACCCTTTTTTACATAGGTGCATCTTTATTACCGTGATATCCCCTTTCGCCATTGAGGTTCCGTCCAGCCTGTTGACCCGCGCCCGGAATGGCGAGGCGGCAGCGTTCGAGCAGCTATATCGCTGGTTTGAAAGGCCCATTTACACACTGGCGCTGCGGCTATGTGGCCAGCGAGAAGAAGCCCAGGACATTTTGCAAGAAACTATGTTGAAATTATTTGGAAAAATATCGGAATTTCGCGGCGACTCGCCCTTTTGGGCTTGGTTGCGGCAAATCGCCGTTAACGAGAGCTTGATGCGCATTCGCAAGCGTCATCCCGGCCATGAAATAGACTTGGCGAGCGAGTCAGATTTTTTGGAAGCTGATATTTTATTGCCGCCACAAGCAGCCGACACCCAGCTGTTGATAAGCGCGATGAATCAATTACCCGAAACAACCCGCAGCGTGCTTTGGCTCTACCACGTCGAGGGTTATACGCACGACGAAATTGCCACTTTGATGGATAAAACCATTTCATTTTCGAAATCACAATGCGCGCGCGGTGCTAAAAAACTTCGCGAACTTTTAAACCTTGAGCATAACGATATAAAACAGGAGGTACTAAGCCATGGCTGATATATCGTCGCAGCACTCTGGCATTAGCATTAGCCAGGCCTTGCGTGATTTACCTCAGGAAGCTCCCATGCAATCGGCATGGCCCACGCTTGAGCAACATATTCCGGTGAAAAAATCGCGTCGCTATTTCCCCATGGCATTGGCCGCCAGTATGGCTTTATTGGCCATCATTCCAATGAGTCTGCATTCGCCAAAAATTAATGACGACCTAAGCGGTGCTGCGCTGCAATCGGCGATGCATCAATCATCACAACTGGAAAACATTTTAATCGCCACGCGTAATTCCGCCAGCAGCAATGCCAGCGCCGAAGTGATCAGCTTGGCACTGGAAGATCGCATTCACGCAATTGACAGCGAGCTTGGCGTCGATTCACTAACGTCCGCGCAACAGCTAACACTGTGGAAACAACGCATAAGTATTTTGCAGGAAGC
>JAYSXB010000058.1:0-13664 GCA_043717775.1 Arenimonas sp. | reverse complement strand
GATCGTCTTTTGCGATTAGTAAAAGTATGCCATCGTCGGTTTTTTTACGGCCCAGTTTATTTTTTTCGGCCACCGCTAAAGAATAATTTTCTAGCGCTTCACTGCCGGTCGTGGCAACAATCAACACCGCTAGCTGGCTGCCTTTACGTTGTTCAAGCGCCACGAGCTCGGCTTCGAGTTCTGCGATTTGAGCAGAATTAAGGGTACCGGTTTGATCGGTGACGTGCTGCTTCAACACCGGCACATCTTGTGCAAATGCCGAAGAAACCGATACTAGCCCGGTAATGAGCAGAACAAAAACAAGGCTATAGAAGCGCTGAATCACGAAATATTATTTCGTTGGCGCAGGCTTGGCGGGTTCAAATTCCACCGTAGGCGGCTTGGAAATAGCAGCTTCGTTTTCAACCGTGAAATTGGGTTTGACAGCGTAGCTAAACATTTTTGCAGTCAAATTAACCGGAAACTGGCGTATGAGCACATTGTATTCCTGCACGCTTTGAATATAGCGATTGCGCGCAACGGTAATACGATTTTCGGTACCTTCAAGTTGAGCCTGTAACTCGAGAAAATTTTGATTCGATTTCAAATCAGGGTAATTTTCAGAAACTACCAACAAGCGCGACAAAGCACCGGAAAGTTCGCCCTGTGCTTTTTGAAACTCGGCCAGTTTTGCAGGGTCAGATGCTTGCTCGGCACTAATACTGACGCCGCCAACGCGGGCACGCGCATTGGTCACTTCGGTTAGGACACGTTCTTCCTGAGAAGCATAACCTTTGACGGTATTGACCAGGTTAGGCACCAAATCGGCGCGGCGTTGATATTGATTGAGCACTTCGGACCACTGTGCTTTCACTGATTCATCGGTAGTTTGAATTTTGTTATAACCGCAGCCAGAAAGCAGTGCGATCAAAGTGAATGCTGTGATAAAACGAAATAAGCGCATGGGAATATCCTCGTGTGGGTGGTGCATTGAAGCACTCGTCGAGCTCGGTTGCAATTGGCTTGCGCCTCTCATTCATATATGGGACATCAGCCAGATTTCAAGGCGCGACTCATGGAGCTGAAGTGGTGGGCGGTGCCCACCGTATCGATTAGCGAATCTTCTTTAATAGTGATTGTGTAATAGCATCGCCGGCTTGACTCTTTTTATCCTGAATACTTGGCATTAAACCGGTTGCCAATTTTTTACCCAGTTCAACGCCCCATTGGTCAAAGGCATTAATGCCCCAAATAACCGACTGCACATAAACACTGTGCTCGTACAAAGCGAGCAGCATGCCAAAACTATAGGGGGTCAGCTCTTCAAGTAAAAACAAGCTTGAGGGTCGATTGCCAGAATAATTTTTTTGCTCTTCGCTTCCTTCATAGCCGTTGGCTAAAGCTTCGGTCTGGGCAAGTAAATTGGCTAGTAAAGCTTGATGATTTTCTGTAAATGAATGTGCAGGCTTGATGGTGCCGATAAAGTCCATCGGAACAATATCGGTACCCTGATGCAGCGCCTGGAAAAAACTGTGTTGCGTTGAGCTGCCGGTGCCGCCCCAAATAACAGGCACCGTGGCATGCGAGGCCCGACTATTATCGGGGCCCACCGATTTACCCAAACTCTCCATCACTAGCTGCTGTAAATACGAGGGCAAGAAACCGAGGCGCTCGTCGTAAGGCGTAATCGCTTGAGTTGGAAAGCCCAATGCGTTGCGATTCCAAATACCGACCAAGGCATGCCAGACCGGTAGGTTTTCTTTAATCGGGGCATGCAAAAAATGTGCATCCATTTCAGCCGCACCATTGAGCATTTCTAAAAACTTCGGCAAGCCAATCGCCAAGGCCAGAGAAAATCCGACGCATGACCAAAGCGAATAGCGACCACCTACCCAATCCCACATCGGTAAAATATTTTTTGAGTTAACGCCAAAGACATTCGCTTTTTCTATATTCGCACTCACTGCATAAAGACGCGAATCATCTTGCAACCAGTCTTTAACGATACGACCATTTAACAAAGTTTCCTGGGTGCCAAATGTTTTCGACACCAAAATCGCGGCTGTTTTCTTTGGGTCAAGCGATTTCAAGACATGTTGTGCACTGCTGCCATCGACATTACTAATAAAATGAATGCGAAAACGACCGCTATGAAAATCACGCAGTGCGTCAACCGCTAGACGCGGCCCTAAATCAGAACCGCCAATACCAATATTAATAATATCGGTGACATCGCTGGCTTCAAGCTTTTCTATTAAGGCCGCCATTTGCTGATGTGAATCAAGGGCAAGCCTATGGGCTGCTTTACTATCGGTACTATCCGTTAAATCGCTGCGCAAAGCGGTATGCAAAGCTGCTCGCTGTTCGGATTGATTAACCTGCTTGCCATCAAACATGTCGGCGATTGCATTGGTAAGCGACGCAGATTCGGCTAAATCGAACAAAGCGCTTAATGCATTATCGTCCAAGCGCTGACGAGCAAAGCTGGCGCTTAAAGGTCCCAGCTTGAGTGATAATTTTTCACTGCGCACAGCGTCTTGACTCACATCGCGCAAATGAAATGCTTTCAAGCGTTGCCCGTGCGCAAGTAAGGCTTTCCACGCATCGTTTTTAGAGCTCATAGAAAACCGAACTCGATATTGTCGATCAAGCGGGTGCGGCCCAGCCTTGCTGCAATCAAGGCCAGCAGATTTTTTTCATTCGGCTCGATGGCGCGCGATAAATCAGCGCGACGAATTTCGGCGTAATCCACGACAAAGCCCATCATTTCCAAACGCTGTTTGGCTTCGGCTTCAATGCCTGGGATGGGCATGCCGAGCGAGGCTTGGTCTTTCATGAAATTCAATGTTTGATATATAAATGTTGCGGTCTGGCGTTCATCGCCCTGTAAATATTGGTTGCGTGAGCTCATTGCCAAACCATCGGCTTCACGCAGCGTTGGCGCGGGAATAATACGAGTCGGAAAACTCATTTCCGTGCCCATATAGCGAATCACTTGCAGTTGCTGATAATCCTTGCGACCAAACACCGCAATATCGGCCTGCACCATATTAAATAAACGTGCGACCACCTGTGCGACACCATTGAAATGACCGGGCCGATGCATGCCGCATAAAATATCGGTAATGCCCGGCACATGCATTTGCACGCAGCCCATGGTGCCGAACGGATACATCTCTTCTACCGTAGGCAATAACAAGGCATCGCAGCCTTTGCCGGCGAGTCCGCTAATGTCATTGTCGGGAGTGCGTGGATAATGCGCGTAATCTTCGTTCGGGCCGAACTGGGTCGGGTTCACGAAAATACTCGCGACCACTTTGTCGCTGTGCTGCTTGGCCAATTCAACCAAGGCAAAATGACCGGCATGTAAGTTGCCCATGGTCGGCACGAAACCAATACGCAGACCGGCTTTTTTCCAATCCGCAATTTGTATGCGAAGCGCTGCAACAGAATTAAATGTTTTCATTCGTAGCTATGTTCCGCAGTGGGAAATGTCGATTGTCGTACGGCACTGGCATACGCTTCAAACGCAGCTTGAATATTACCGGCTTCCGCCATGAAATCTTTAACAAAACGCGGGCGACGATGTCCACTATTCATGCCCAGCATATCGTGCAAGACCAGAATTTGGCCGTCACAATGCGGGCCTGCGCCAATACCAATGGTCGGGGTTTTAATGCTGCGGGTAATTTCTTCTGCTAAGCCGGTCGGCACACATTCTAGGACCAGACAATCGGCACCAGCAGCTTCTACCGCTTTTGCATCGGCAAGCATTTTTTTTGCGGCGCCGCCATCACGGCCTTGTACACGATAGCCACCGAGTTTCATGACCGACTGAGGCGTCAAACCAAGATGGGCACAGACAGGAATATCGCGTTCGGATAAAAAAGAAATACTATCCAATACAAAACCGGCGCCTTCCAGTTTCACCATGCTTGCGCCGCCTTCAGCGACAAGTAATGTAGCAGCGTCTAGTGCACGCTCTGGCGTTGCAAAACTTTGGAATGGCATGTCGGCAATTAATAATGCCGTGCGTAAGCCGCGGGCAACACAAGCGGTGTGATAAACAATGTCATTCACTGTGACCGGCACCGTGCTGCTTTTGCCCTGCATCACCATGCCCAAAGAATCGCCCACTAAAATCACATCTAAACCGGCGGCATCAATAGCGCGTGCAAAGCTCGCGTCATAAGCGGTTATTGCTACAATTTTTTCGCCCGCGGTTTTCATCTCACGCAATTTCGGTACGGTGAGTTGAGGGCGTCGCGCTGGCTTGGGTTGATCTGCGTACATAAATGCTCTCTTCTGGCCTGCGCTACTCTAAAATTTTAATATCGGAAATGTCGAGTTTTGCCAGGCAATCTTTCAAACTGCCCTGCCCCGGAATTTCCAACTCGTTTACCAACTCTGCCAATGGCACCAGCACGAAAGCACGCTCGTGCATATACGGGTGCGGAACATGTAAATGCGCTTCGTTAATAATATCGTCACCAAACAATAAAATATCCAGATCCAGAGTGCGCGGCTGCCAGCGTTCTTCTTGCTGGCGAATACGGCCAAAACGCTCTTCAATTTCCAGACATTTTTGAAGCAAAATACCCGGACTTAAACGTGTCTGCAACTCGGCGACGCAATTGAGAAAGTCGGCTTGATCGGTATTGCCCCAGGCCGGTGTACGATAAATACTCGACTGACGACGCAGTGTGGTTTGCGGAATTTCATCGAGCGCAAACAGGGCTTCCATCAGCGTGGTTTCTACTTCGCCTAGGTTGCCGCCCAAGCCAATAAAAACTCGTCGGGATTCGGTGTTCATGGACTGGCTTCTGATGAAAGCGGACGCGGTTTACGGCGTCGACGTTTTTTGGGAGCCGCCGAAAGATCGCCTGGCTCGGAGCTAAGCAATGTTCTTTTCGAATCCAGACGCGAAGCGAGGGCTTCCGGACTTTGAATCTGTGCTTCACGCCAGAACGCAACATCCTCAGCCACTTCGGGGGTGCCGCTTAAACGCAATTCGAGAAAATCAAACGCGGCACGAAACCGCGGGTGTGATAACAAGCGGAACACCCGCTTACGAACGCGTTGCGAGAACCGCGATTGCAATAACCAGATTTCCTGCATCGGTAATGAAAAACGGCGCGGCAAGGCAATGCGTTCGGCCTGGTGCAAGGTCACGCGATCGGCCGCGCGTTGCTGGGCAACGGTGGCGTCAACGCCGGTCTTTTGCAGTATCGCCAACTCGCGGCAATAGGCAGGCCACAATAATGCGGCAAATAAAAATGCCGGTGTCACCGGTTTGCCTTCAGCGATACGCTCGTCGGTATTGCGCAAGGCCTGCAAAACCATGGTACGTAAAGCCCCGCTGCTATTGGTGCTCAGTGCTTTCGCGGTTTCTGGAAACAGCACGTTCAACAGGCCATGGGTTTCAAGACCGAGAAAACTTTTTTCGGCATGGCCCGATAAAAACATTTTCAGGCATTCATCAAATAAACGCGCCGGTGGTGCGTCGCTGACCAAACTTGCAAGACGTGAAATCGGTTCGGCAGCAGACTCGTCAATACGAAAATTTAATTTGGCTGCCAAACGAATAGCACGCAGCATGCGGACCGGGTCTTCACGATAGCGCGAATCAGGGTCGCCAATTAATTTCAGCACCCGTGCGTTAACGTCTTCAAAACCACCGACATAATCGCGCACCGAAAAATCATCGACCGTGTAATACAAAGCATTTGCAGTGAAGTCACGACGAACCGCATCGTCTTCAATGGTGCCGTAAACATTGTCACGCAGTAAGCGCCCGCCGTCTTCGGTTTCGCGATCACCGCTGCCGTCATCGGAATTGGCACGGAAAGTCGCGACCTCGATAATTTCCTGGCCAAACATAATGTGGGCCAGACGGAAACGCCGGCCAATGAGTCGGCAATTGCGGAACAGGCTGCGAACTTGGTCGGGCGTGGCGCTGGTGGCCACGTCGAAGTCTTTTGGGTGTCCGCCAATTAATAAGTCGCGCACCGCGCCGCCCACCAGATAGGCGTCAAAACCACCCTCGCGCAATTTATAAAGCACGCGCAAGGCATTGGGACTGATGTCTTTACGGGAGATAGCGTGTGCGTCACGAGTGATCACGCGATGCTGTAGTTGAATAGTGATGTTGGCGGTTTCGTCCATTAATGTGCTCGACACCGGAATCCTTCCGGTCTGGGCCGCCGTTTTGGCGGAGCTGTACAAGCCCGTTATACTACCGACTGTGCCGACGCCAAGCTATGCAAGCAGACTAAAAGCTGCCGATTGAGCTGCACTGCTTATTCAAATCAAACACTTAGGCCAAAATATTGGCTCACCACCGGAATTCAAGCTATGCCATTTGTCGTTGTCGAGAACTGTATCCGCTGCAAATACACCGATTGCGTGGAAGTTTGCCCGGTCGATTGCTTTCATGAAGGCCCAAATTTTCTGGTAATCGACCCGGATGAGTGCATCGATTGCACCCTGTGCGAACCCGAATGCCCGGCTAAAGCGATTTATCCGGAAGATGATGTGCCTGCGGGCCAAGAAAGCTATATCGCACTCAACGCCGAGCTTTCAAAAGAATGGCCGGTGATTACCACCCGCAGCGAGCCATTGGCCGATGCCGCCGAATGGGACGGAAAAACCGGCAAGCTTGAATTTTTGCAGCGTTGAATTTATCACTTGCGTCCAGGGTAACGTGGGAGCGGCGTAAGCCGCGAAGGAGTTGCGACAGATTTATTCGCGGCTTACGCCGCTCCCGCGGATTTATAGGAATAGAGCTTTAGCAAGCGAAATTTAAAATTATGGAAGATGTTGCTCGAACACCGCTTTCCAAATTGCAGACCAAACTGCACGATGTCATTCGCACGGTACCTAATTGGCCCAAGTCGGGCGTGCAATTCCGCGATATCACGCCGCTGTTCCAAACGCCGGTTCTTTGGGCCGAGCTCATCGCGCATTTTGTCGAGCGCTATCAAAACGAAAAGCTCGATGCCATTGCCGGCATGGAAGCCCGCGGCTTTATTTTCGGTGCGGCGCTGGCGCATGCGATGAATTTGCCTTTCATCCCGATTCGCAAGCAAGGCAAGCTGCCTTATCAAACATTGTCTGAAAATTATGAACTGGAATACGGCACTGCCATCGTAGAAATACACACCGACGCTTGCCAGAAAGGCGACAGGGTTTTGTTGGTCGATGATTTGATTGCGACTGGCGGCACTTTGCTGGCAGGTCAAAAATTACTGCAGCGTCTTGGTGCTGAAGTTGTCGAGGCAGCGGTGGTAATTGATTTGCCCGAACTTGGCGGCACCGAGAAGTGTCACAAGAGTGGATTGTCGGTGTATTCGGTCATCCAGTTTGATGGCGAATGAGTAGCCCGGGTCACGCTCCACCGACCCGGGTAAATCTGCGAAATTTTCAAGTTTTTTTCTGAGAACAAAACGAATGTAATCTTGATAAACATGTTGGTCCGCTAGTCCCCGGGTCGGTGGAGCGTGACCCGGGCTACGAAAAAGCGCCCGAAGGCGCTTTTTAAATTTACGAACTGTAGTTGAAATCAATTCAAACGCGATTTCAAAATACCCAGCAAACGTGAAGCAGGTGAATTAGCAGCGGCCGGGCCTTCGGAAGTGAAGGCAGTAATTCGTGTTATGAGTAGCCCGGGTCATGGCTTCATCTGACCCGGGTAATTCTGCGAAATCGTCAAGTTTTTTTCTAAAAACAAAAAAACAATTCTGATCAATATTATGGTTCGCGAATCCCCGGGTCGGTGGAGCGTGACCCGGGCTACGAAAAAGCGCCCGAAGGCGCTTTAAGTTTCACAAAATGATAGTTGAAATCAATTCAAACGCGATTTCAAAATACCTAGCAAACGTGAAGCTGGGGAATTGGCAGCGGCCTGACCTTCGGGGGTGAATGCTGTGATGCGTGTAGCTTCGCCAGCGGTTTCGGCGCGAATCAAATAATTCAAACCCTGGTAGCGAACGTCATAGCTACCCAGTGCTTGCGCGCTGCCGGTAACGGTAACGCCTTCGATACGATTCAAGGCAAGTCCCATGCGCTTCCAGGTACTTTCAAGGCTGTCATTCACAGTGAAAGTTTCGACAGAAGCCTGACCCTGGCTTGTGGTGCCATCAACATTGGGAACGATCAAGGCATTATTGGTGCTGGGTGCGTCCAGGCCCGGTGGAATTTCCAAGGCATTATTTTGCTTGCTGTTTTGGTAACCGACGCGTTTTTTGAGCCAGCTGCAGCCAGTAGTAGCCGACACCAAAACAGCGGCTAATGTTAGCCAGATAAGCGAGCGCGTAACGCGAGGTGAAACGATCATTGGATTATTCTCCTGATGGCACAAATGGTGGCATGACGCCGTTATTTTCAATTCAAACTATTTAATCTAGTGGCAATTCTAACGCTTTACAGGCCGCAGTCATGCTTTCTGCGTTTTCGCTATGCACCGCCGACAGCGGCAGCAAAGGTAAACGCAAGCCGATACCGCAGCCGAGTCGGGTCAAAATGGCTTTGACCGGAATCGGGTTAGGTTCGCAGCCCAAAAAGTCATACAAGCCTTGTAGTTGGCGATCCAGAGCAATGGCTTGCTCAGCTTCGCCAGCCTGTAAAAGACGGCATATCTTGCTAAAAGTTCCTGGTACGGCATTCGAAGCTACCGAAATTACGCCGCTGGCCCCGCCTTGAATGGCCCGGACAAAGGTTTCGTCATCACCACTAAGTAGGGAAAACTGCGCCGAGCCCAGCGGATAAAGCGCATTCCAACGCTCTACATCACCGCGCGCTTCTTTCAAACCAATAATATTCGGGTGCATGCACAAAACCGCCACTGTTTCTGGCTGCATATCGCAACCGGTGCGTCCGGGCACGTTGTAGAGCACTACCGGCAGACCACCTTCATCGGCCACCGTTTGATAATGCTCGATCAGGCCCGCCTGCGTTGGCCGCACATAAGGCGGTGTGACCACGAGCGCGATGTCGGCGCCGCTACTTTTCGCCAAACGTGTTTGCGCAATTGTTTTTGCGGTATTGGATTGTCCTGTACCAGCAAGCACCGGAATGCGCCCGGCGACTTGCTTCACGGCGCTGCGAATTAGCGCGCTGTATTCATCATCGGTCAGTGCCGCAGCCTCGCCGGTTGAGCCAGCAACGACAATGGCGTCAATACCGGATTTGATTTGCCATTCGACCAAACGCTGCCAGGCAGCGAAATCAACGGCGCCAGCGGCATCAAAGGGAGTAATTAGCGCGGTCAAGCTGCCAGATAGCTGCATGGCGGCCTCGTGATTATGGGAGCCGACATTGTAGCTATTTGTGAACAAATTTGCGCTCGTGATTAATAACTTGCAGGCAGTAACATTCGGACAGTATGCTGAGTCATCTTTCTAGCCGCCTGTAACTCATGCGACGCATCCGGACACCTGCATTGACTGTTGAACCCACACCGCGCCCCACCGCCAACGAAAATCATCTGCTGATTAGCGCTTACACCACGCATCCGCAATCGCCATTGCTAATGGTCACGCGCCGCATTTCCGAATCTGGCTGCAATATGGTCGATGCCCACCTGACCACCGTTGGCCGTGATGTTTCGGTAACTGCCCTGGCTGTGGGTTCCTGGGACGCCATTGCCAAGCTCGAAGCGCAAATGACCAAACTCGAGCGCGAAGAAGGCCTCAAGCTGGTCTGGTATCGCACGGGTCCAAAAACTCTGCAATCAAATTTATTGCCCTATATCGTCGAAGTAGTTGCTGCCGACAAGCCGAGTATCTTGTTTAATTTGGCGGATTTTTTTGATCGCCAAGGAATCACGATTGAAAATATGCATAGCTCGCGTTATCGCGCCATGCAAACCGGCGCCGAAATGTTTACTGCGCAATTAACAATCGGTGTACCTGCCGATACCCATATTGCCGCGCTGCGCGATGATTTTCTCGAGTTTTGCGATGCCTTGAATTTAGATGCCATCATGGACCCCATGAAGTTTTAATTTTCTGATTTTTGATTTTAATAGGAGAGTTGAATGCCCGAACGACGTTCTGTGTTGACTGCCTCAAAGCTAACCGCTGATCGATTTTCATCAGCTGCTTTCACACCCCCGCGACTCTGCTAATTCCCTTGCACAACCCTACTTTTACTATTCCACGTGGCTGTTCAACAGCTGTTCGTGGCTTTCTGCTGTTTGGTTTTAATCCGAGGCGACTATGACCCGAAGCAAGCGAATCTATGTGCTTGATACCAACGTGCTGATGCACGACCCGACCGCGCTGTTCAAATTCAAAGAACACGATGTGTTTATTCCCATGATGGTGCTGGAAGAATTAGACAACGGTAAAAAAGGTCACTCCGAAGCAAGTCGCAATGCCCGCCAAGTCAGTCGTTTTTTAAACGACTTGATCGAAGCCCATGGCAGTAATAATGTTGAAAACGGTGTTTCGCTCGCACAACCAAAAAGTTTGAATCTGCGCGGCGAAGACAGCGTCGGAAAATTATTATTCCAATTAAAACCGGTTGAAACCGGAAAGCGCTTTGGCACGGTCATTCCGGACAATTTAATTCTGGGGTCGATTCTACAATTGCGCGAAGACAATCCGGGCGTGCCCGTGGTACTGGTTTCGAAGGATATTAATCTGCGCATCAAGGCCTCGATATGCAGTGTTGATGCCGAAGATTATGAAAACGACCGCGCACTCGATGATTTCAATTTACTGTTTACCGGCGCAACCGAATTAGCCGCCGATTTCTGGGAAAAACACGAAGGCAATCTGCGTTCATGGACTGAAAAAGGCCGTACTTATTACGAAGTCAAACGCACTGCCGACGACGGCTGGTTTGCCAATCAATTTCTCTACCTGCCCGGTAGCGACGAAGTCGAAATGAAAGTCGCACGTCTGGAAGAAGATCGTGTTGTCTTGCAAATTGTCGATGACTTCCGCTCCACGCAACATCAAGTCTGGGGTATCAATGCACGTAACCGCGAACAGAATTTTGCCTTTAATGCGCTGATGGACCCGGACATTGATTTTGTCACGCTGCTCGGCACCGCAGGCACCGGCAAAACATTACTGGCACTCGCCGCTGGTTTGGCGCAAACCATGGACAGCCAGCGTTATCGTGAAATCATCATGACGCGCGCCACCGTGAGTGTCGGTGAAGACATCGGTTTTTTACCGGGCACCGAAGAAGAAAAAATGACACCGTGGATGGGGGCATTAACAGATAATCTGGAAGTGCTTACACACACGGCCGATCATGGTACCTGGGGCCGTGGCGCAACCAACGATTTGTTGGCAAGTCGCATTAAAATTCGCTCGATGAATTTTATGCGTGGACGCACGTTTCTGAATCGCTGGGTGATTGTGGATGAGGCGCAGAATCTCACACCAAAGCAAATGAAGACCTTGATTACCCGTGCCGGCCCCGGCACGAAAATCATCTGCATGGGTAACGTCGAACAAATCGATACACCGTATTTGACCGAAACCACGTCGGGTTTAACTTACGCGGTTGATCGTTTCAAAAACTGGGCGCACAGCGCACATATCACGCTACGTCGTGGTGAACGCTCGCGCTTGGCCGATCATGCTTCGGAGGTTTTGTAATTATTTGGAATATGGCAATTGGATGCGCTATAGGGTGCGCTCAAGCGCACCTGGTTCAACATCTCGCGAGATCATGGTGCGCTTGAGCGCACCCTACGGGCTTCCAAAATGAAAACAAATCTATGCGCTCTTACCATTGCCGGTTCTGATTCCGGCGGTGGTGCCGGCATTCAAGCCGACTTGAAAACCTTCGCTGCACACGGTGTACACGGGCTCTCTGCGATCGCGGCATTAACCGCACAAAACACCCGAAAAGTATCTGCCGTCGAAGTGCCCTCAATAAAGTTTTTGCATGCACAAATAGATGCCTGCTTTAGCGATTTCAAAATAGGTGCCGTCAAAATTGGCATGCTGGCAAATGCCCGCGTTATTAAAGCGGTGGCAGAATCCCTGCAAAAACACAAAGTAAAAAATATCGTGCTTGACCCCGTTATGGTGGCTAGCAGCGGTGCCACTTTACTGGAAGCTTCGGCGCTAAAAGCCATGCGTGAATTATTGCTGCCTATGGCCAGCATTATTACGCCCAATATTCCGGAAGCAGAATTATTGCTCGGCCATAAAATAAAAAATACCGACGCTGCCGATGCTGCCACCGTTGAATTATTGGCGATGGGTGCGCATGCGGTGTTATTGAAAGGCGGTCATTTGCCGGATAAAACCATGACCGATCGTTACGACGACGGCGAATTATTTGCCGAATTTATTCACAAAAAGTTGAAGGTCGAAGGCCATGGCACCGGCTGTACTCTGGCTTCAGCCATCGCCGCCAATATTTGTCTTGGCAACAACCTGCCGCAAGCCTGCGCAGCCGCGACCGATTATGTGCATGGCGCACTGATTCATGCTTACAAACCCGGCAAAGGAAAAGTTGCGGTGCTCGATCATTTTTGGCAATTACGCAATTAATCCGCTGCCTCGTAGGAGCGCCTTTAGGCGCGAGCGATCTGGCAGTAGTTGTCGCGCCTAAAGGACGCTCCTACGATTGAATAGTCGGTTTCATAGGGTGGGCAGTGCCCACCCTACACAGAGCCATCTTTCTTCCAGGCCAGCCACTGCCCTGCACCTTTGAAATTACGCTCCCCCGCTTGATGTTGCCGCCAGCCTTCTTGAAGCGCTGCACGATCAAAGCCGGGTAATTTTTCGTTCAAAATTACCGGCAGTGTTTCAAACGAAAAATATTCGACATCAAAAAAGAAACGCTGGTGCCCATCGCTATCTTCCACCGTAAAAAACCATTCGGTTTCCATATAATTTCCAAACCATGGGTCGGGATAAATCGCTGGATGAATACTCAGACCAAATTCACGTACCGAATCCCAGGGCCACAGTTGTTCCGACGACTGACTGATCCATGCGCGATGATAAACACCCGCTTCCGAGAGACGAACTGTTGGCTGACGCAATGGCAATTGCGAGTTTCTGCCGAGAAGCCACTGTTTTAGCCATTGCCACATAATGTATTTAGCCTTTTTTTGTTCGCTATTATAAGCAAACCATCAGTGGCATCTGATTTTATCTATTGCCGTAGCAACGACTATCTATTGAGGTCCTGTGGGAGCGTCCGTCAGGCGTGAAAACCTCGCCGGATTTGTTACGACTGAAGGCGCTTCAATGAATCGGTGATTTTAAATTGATGATTCTCCGTCACCGATAAATGCTCTTGTCGGAATCCAGTGACTTCAAACATCGCAGAAGACCATTCGCGCCTGACGGACGCTCCCACGAAAAATACTCCTAGGGCTTTAAGGCCCGAATAGCCCGGTAACATTCGGGCCTTACAGTCCTCCCACAATATTGAATGTAAAATTACCAACAAAAAACGGAGCCATCGGCTCCGTTTTTTATGAAGCAGCTAACAAATATTTACGCAGTGACCCGCGCTGCAATCGCTTTGGCAAAACTCATCGTGGTTCCTTCACCGCCAAGATCTGGCGTTAACGAATCTTTCGCCTCCATGGCGTCGCGAATGGCTTTACGAAGTGCATTGCCGCGTTCCGGCATTGCCAGGTGGTCCAGCATCTGCGCTGCACCCAATAACAGAGCACATGGATTGGCAATGCCTTTTCCTGC
>JAYSXB010000057.1:0-2084 GCA_043717775.1 Arenimonas sp. | reverse complement strand
GCAGATTTACCCGGGTCGGTGGAGCGTGACCCGGGCTACGGAATTTTTATTTCAATACATCGCGAATGCATAAAAACTACATTCGATCCAGCGGGCTGGTGGTGTATTGAATATCGTGCCCCACCTGGGTGTAAATCATTGTTGTATTCAAATTGCGATGGCCCAGCAGTAATTGAATCGTACGAATATCGGTTCCTGATGCAAGCAGGTGTGTTGCAAACGAATGTCTTAAGGTGTGAACGCTGGCATGTTTATAAATTTTTGCTTCCGCCAATGCGATCTTGAACGCTTTTTGCACGGTGGAATCAGGCGTATGCCAACGCAACATTCGTCCCGTTTCCGGGCAGCGCCGTGTCGCGGTGGATGGAAATACAAATTGCCAGGCAATACTCTTGGCCGACTCGGGATATTTCCGATGCAGCGCCCCAGGTAACGGCACGTAGCCTCTGCCATGCAGGGCTTCGTGTTTGTAAAGCGAAATAACACCGAGTAAATGTCGCTGCAGCGGCGCAGAAAGACGCAAAGGCAGCAAGCTCGTGCGATCCTTGCTGCCTTTTCCACTCCGCACACTAATCGTATTTGCAGCAAAATCCAGATCCTTGATGCGCAGCGTTATTGTCTCGGTAACGCGAAGCCCCGCACCATAAATAAGCCCGGCCATAAGCCTTGGCGTACCCGACATATTTGCCAGAACCCGTCTGACTTCGTCAACCGTCAATACCACTGGAATACGGCTGATGTATTGCACACGCCGCAAACCCTCAATGTGCCCCACTTCCATTTCAAGCACATCGCGATAGAGAAAAATCAACGCATTCAGTGCCTGCGACTGGGTTGACGCCGCTACGTCTTTTTCGACTGCCAGAAAATTGATGTAGGGCGCTATACCATCAACCCCAAGATCACGTGGATGTTTAAGCGAATGAAACCGAATATAGCGCCGAATCCAGAACCGATAAGCCTCTTCAGTACGCCGACTAAAATGGCGCCGACGGCATACGATGGACACCTGATCCATGAGTCGCGGCGCGGCAGAAGCTGTTGAGGAAATACCCCATGACTGTGCTCCTTTTACGTGGTTGAAAAATCACACATTAACTCAAAGTGCCGTAGGGTGGAACCGCCCGCTCTTGGCGATTCCACCATGCATTGCGGCTTCGTTTGGATTGGTGGAACCCAACGTAGGGGCGCCTGCTTGCTGCGCCCGCTTTTGAATTTGCAAGCAGAAGCGGGCGCAGCAAGCAGGCGCCCCTACGGCAATAAATTATTCAGCACTATCTGCCCAGCGGTGTATGTGTGCAGCAATTTCTCGCACACCATCAGTCAACGCCGCCGGACCGGGTTGCAGAATAATCGGTGATTTTATTTCGAATAGCTGATTATTTTTTACTGCATTGATGCTTGACCAGCCATCACGCTGAATTACTTTTTCCGGACGAAATTTTTTGCCGCACCAGGAACCGAAAATAATATCGGGATTGCGGGCGATGACTTCGTCTCCATTGGCCATGATGCGATCTTTAGCCAGGCTTTTTTCTGCACGCTCAGGAAAAATATCATCACCGCCAGCAATACGAATTAACTCCGCGACCCATTGAATACTGGTAATAAGTGGTTCGTCCCATTCTTCAAAATAGACTTTTGGGCGATGTTTTAAAGTGCTGGCTTGTTGCTCGATAAGCTTAAGATTTTTTTCGAGATCGTCGGCATAAGCATGGGCTTTTTCAGCAACTCCGACCAATGCGCCAAGTCGTCTCACATAGTCGATGATGCCGCTTACACTGCGATGGTTGCTGATCCAGACTTCAACGCCGTGTTTAATCAAGGCGGCGGCTATTTCGGATTGAATATCGGAAAAACCTACTACGAAATCAGGTTTCAGTTTTAAAATTTCATCGATTTTTGCCGAAGTGAAGGCACTGACTTTCGGTTTTTCCTTGCGTGCTTTTGCGGGTCGAACGGTAAAGCCGGAGATGCCGACAATGCGATTCTGCTCACCCAGTGCGTACAACACTTCGGTGGGTTCTTCGGTAAGGCAGACGATGCGTTGGGGGCCGATGGTCATCGTAATTTTACTTTCTCAT
>JAYSXB010000056.1:0-5367 GCA_043717775.1 Arenimonas sp. | reverse complement strand
AAAGTTGCATAAGTCGTCTCCTCTGTTGAGCGTAAGCCCATTTGAGTGTATCTCTGGATGCCTCCACGGAGGAGGCGGCGACTTATGATTTTCAGGTTAGGCTGATTTAATTGAGCTACCTGTTAATTTTCATCAGATAAAATAAGCCGTAAAGGCCATAAGGTGCGCATCCCAAACACATATTGATGCATAACGCGGTAAGTCGGGCCCCGGCCCGACGCTTTTAACAGATTGCCCTGTTGTTGACGGATTGTCGTAATCGTTTGTCGGGCCATGGGCGCCGACCTACGCTTTCGGGAATGCCATCGAAATATGGCTACCGAAATTCTGGATGCTTTGTGCAAGGCCGCAAGCCGCAATCAAAAGTCATCTTGACGTAGGGTGGATCCCGCGCTCTATGCGGTATCCACCACAAACACCGCGACGCAATCACAAACACCATCGCAATCTGTGGTGGAATCACCAACGGCGTATCCGCCTTATGGTGGTTCCACCCTACGCATGTGCTTATCAAAACAATTTGAATTGCCCGCATTGCGTGGGGCGGCTTGGCGTATCGGGGGCACGTGTGAGTCGCACATAAAAAAACCGCAACTCGTGCGGTTTTTTAAGTTACTGATTTAAATGGTGGCCAGAGAGGGAATCGAACCCCCGACACAGGGATTTTCAATCCCTTGCTCTACCGACTGAGCTATCTGGCCTAAGTCACAAACGCCGACAGCTTATGGCGAGCCGCAAATGATACCGGTGGAGTGTATTTTTGGCAAGCTGTTCAGGGCTTTAAATCTGCGGTAAATGCCTTAAGTAAGGATGCTTGGCGCTCACCAACAGACGGAGTAAGGTGTTGCCAATGCTTTTTGTCATGGAGATTGCGATGAATCGTCTGCCGCTTATATGTGCTAGTTTTTTATTGGGTTTAGTAAGTTCTACGGTTGTGATCGCGAAAGATCGTGATTATTCCGCGCGCTTGGCGCAGGTAAATCAATTTGCCGGAGAGCCGGTTCCCTACGTGCATTTTGGGTTGCCGAAAACAGCATACGACTGGGAGTCGCTGGGTGATACGGCTGTGTTGGTGTGGCATACCCGTACTAAAGCCTATTTAATAGATCTGCAAAAATCCGATAGCTGCCGCGATTTGGACCATGAAATCAAGATACGTCTTGATGATAACGTGAATGATCTGGATGCCCGCAATGGTTATCTTGAGTTACGCAATGGCGGCTGGTGCAAGATGATAAAAATTCGCCCAATCGATGTGGCGGGTTTGAAGCAAGCCGAAAAATTGAAACGCGACAAAAATGGCAAATAATTAAAAGTCGTGGGAGCAGTGTAAGCCGCGAATGTTCTCTGGAAGATTCGCGGCTTACGCCGCTCCCACGATTAATTTAACCCACGATCACACAGCATCATTTTCCGGCGCAACATAACCGGCCGGTTTTTCCGCGCCGTCGCCAAATAAATACTTTTCCATTTCGCCTTCAAGATACGCGCGATGTTTTGGGTCGAGTGGCGATAAACGGTTTTCGTTAATTAGCATGGTTTGGTGGGCGAGCCAGCTTTGCCAGGCTTCTTTTCCGATATTGTCAAATACTTTTTTGCCGAGTGCGCCGGGCCATGGAATAAAGCCGAGGCCTTCGGTTTCGATCTGGTTTTTTACGCAGAAAACGATACGACTCATTTTTGATCCTGGGTGTTTAAAGATTCGAGTAATTTTTTCACGGGTGCCGGTAAGCCGACAGAATCGAGCTTGTTCAGCGCTTGCCAGCGTGTAGAGTCCGTGTCGGCAATTCTATGCTTTGCTTGTAGGTCTCGCCAGCAATAAGGCTTGATCATCAGATGATAATGACTAAAAGTATGTTGAAACTCGGGTAGCACATAATTATCTGAATCGGCATTTTTTGCCCATTGCTGCAAAAGTGGCTCTGCTTCATCCAGATCGCTGACTTCCGGTAGTGACCACATGCCGGACCAAACGCCTTTTGCAGGGCGGCGTGATAACAAAACTTCGTCTTGATTATTAAGCAATACCAGCATAACGGTATGTCGGATAGGAATTTTCTTTGTCGGTTTTTTTTGTGGTAGCTCCGCAACCCTATTTCCAATAAAGGCCAGGCATTTTTTATTCAATGGACATTCAATACAACGCGGTTTGCTGCGCGTACAAAGGGTTGCACCGAAATCCATAATGGCCTGTGTGTAATCGGCATTGCGTTTTTCCGGCAAACATTTTTCCGATAGTTCCCAGAGCTCTTTTTCAACGGCAGGTGTACCAGGCCAGCCACTAATACCGTAATAACGACTTAATGTGCGTTTTACATTGCCGTCAAGAATGGCAAAGGGCAGCTCATGCGCCTGCGACAAAATGGCAGCGGCGGTAGAGCGGCCAATGCCGGGCAAGGCCACTAATTCATCCAGCGTAATCGGCAGTTCGCCCTGATGCACTTCCATACAAATTTTTGCAGTGCGATGCAGATTTCTTGCACGGGTGTAATAACCAAGCCCTGCCCACAGCGCAACAACGTCATCGGGTTCGGCATTCGCCAGCGACTTCAAATCGGGGCAACGCAGGAGAAATTTTTCGAAATAGGGAATAACGGTGGCGACTTGTGTTTGCTGCAACATAATCTCTGAAAGCCAGACACGATAAGGTGTACGTGGGTGTTGCCATGGGAGATCGTGACGGCCGTAGTTATCGAACCAGGTAAGCAATAAATCCGAAAACATTATTGGGCAGCATCCGGAGTGATTTCAATGCTCACACCTTCCAGGCTCACTCCGTCCAGTTGAATAATCGGCGTGTTGAATTGCCCTTGTAGTGGCGGTAAAGGCGAGCCCTCTACGTTTTCAACCCATTGTTGAATCTCGGCAATTTTTAAGGAGCTGCTTAATTGGCTTTGCTCAATACTAAGCTTCAATGAAATAACATCAGAAAAATCTGATTCACCCGAATAATTTAATTCATACGGAATATTTTTCGTTTGATGATTCAACGGTGCTGGCAATGCTGGCCAGTCTTTCGGCCATTGGGCAATAATGCCCGAGCTACTTAATTTCAAAGTATCGCCAATGCTTAGATTTAAACTGGCTTGCAAATTAGGTAGCGGCGATTCGCTAATCCAGCTCAGGGTTTTGCTATTGATATCGAAACTTTTTTCCAGGCTTGCAAAACTAGCGTCTGTTTTAATTTGATAGGGCATGGGCTTGTCGCCAAGATTCACTTCACCTTTGCTCACTAGTGTGAATTCGGAATTTAATCCGGCTTTGGCAATGTCTAGCGGACCGTTAAAAGTAATACTGGTTTTATCCTGCTGAAAAATACCGGAAACCTGCGCCTTGATGGGCTGCTGGCTTTCCAAATGCGGCAGCGATGCGTTTATTTTTATTATCGAATAACCGGCATCAATAAGCTGGCCATTATTGATTTCAAGTCCGCGGGTAAAAGTGGGAACCTCGAAGGGTGTTGCAGGGCGCGTTGCTTGCCATGCTCGTAAACCGGGGTAGTTCAGAACAGGATCATCGGCCTCAATACGCGTGATATGCGGCGTATCGCCCAGAATGGTACTCCAGGGTAGTGATATTTCAACTCGAGTAGCGCTGAGAAAAACCTTATTGTCCGCCGGATTAATTACTTTGAAATTGGGTAATACCAATCGTGGTTCCGGTTTCATGGCATAGCTTGGCAAGCCTTTGAATTCGAATTTCAAATTTAATTCTTTGCCAATTTTACCCAGCACGGTATTGGTTAATTTGGTCGGTTCTAATTGCTTATTTACCCACCATGCGCCAATGGCTAGGATCAAGCCGAAGCTGATGAGAAAAATCCATATGCGGCGCGCGCGTTTGCTCAAATTCATGCGTCAATGCGTTCCGGCAGCAGCGCGTCAACAAAAGCTTCGGGATCAAATACCCGCAAGTCTTCCGGTTGTTCGCCCAGACCAACAAAACGAATCGGAATATTAAATTCACGCGCCAATGCAAACAGCACGCCACCCTTCGCGGTGCCATCGAGCTTCGTGACAACCAGCCCGGTAACATTAACGGCGGCATGAAACGCACGTAATTGATTGATAGCGTTTTGGCCGGTAGTGCCGTCGATTACCATCAGTACTTCATGCGGAACTTTGACGTCTGTTTTGCCCAACACGCGGCGAATTTTACCGAGCTCGGCCATTAATCCGCCCTGCGTATGCAAGCGACCAGCGGTATCAATAATCAAAATATCGAAGCTGCGTGCTTTAGCGGCCTGCAATGCATCAAAAGCCACCGATGCCGGGTCGGCATCCTGGCCTTGAGCAATCACCACTACATTATTTCGCTCGCCCCAAATTTTTAACTGCTCAACGGCGGCGGCGCGAAAGGTGTCGCCAGCGGCCAGCATCATGCTGCGGCCTTCGTCTTGAAAACGACGCGCCAATTTACCGATGGTGGTGGTTTTGCCAACGCCGTTGACGCCTACCGTAAGAATTACGAAAGGTTTTTCTACGCCATCAAATATTAGCGGTTTGGCAATCGGCAATAAAATATTGATCAGATCCTGGCGCAGGGTTTTCAATAAAGCTTGTGCGTCGGCGAATTCATGGACTTTCATGCCGCGGCGTATTTTTTCGACAATTTCGCTGGTCGCTTTAACGCCGACGTCGGCCGAGATCAATGCGGTTTCGATAGCATCCAATAAATCTTCATCAAGCTTCGGGTTTTTAGCAAATAATCCGCCGATGCCGATAGCAAACATGCTCGATTTCAGACGTTCGCGCCAACCCAGTTTACCGGGTGCTGCCGGAGCGGTGGCGACAACAACCGCAGGAACAGCAACGATGGCGGCGGCATCATTGGGCAAAGGCTTGCCGAGCTCGGGAGTTACAGGTTTTTTCTTAAAAAAATCAAACATTGCTTCATTCAATCGCAGACAATAGGCCTAATCTTAACATTCAAGCCCAGATGCCCGATGAATAAAGCACCGTTTGGACAAGTTCGCATTATTGCTGGCGACTGGCGTGGCTCGAAATTGCCGGTGGAGTCCTTCCCCGGCTTACGCCCCACTAGCGACCGTGTGCGTGAAACCTTGTTTAATTGGTTGCAATCGCAGATTGGCGGCAAGCGGGTTCTGGATTGTTTTGCGGGCACGGGCGCTTTGGGTTTCGAAGCGGCATCGCGCGGAGCGGCCGAGGTTGTGCTACTTGAAAAGGTGCCGGCACTGGCCAATTCCTTGCGAGAAACTACTGCACGATTAAAAGCTGTCAACATAAAAATCGAAACCAGCGATAGTTTTTCCTGGTTGCGTCAGCCCGTCAGCCAGAGATTTGATTTAGTGTTTATTGATCCACCGTTTGGCACCGATTACGCCCAGCAAATACTGCCTCTGATTAG
>JAYSXB010000055.1:0-13820 GCA_043717775.1 Arenimonas sp. | reverse complement strand
CCAATAGCAAGTGGCTGGGCTCGATTAGATTATGATCTCGGCCGACGGCTAATGATTGCGCGTCGGCGAGTGCTTCCTGAAACTTTGATGTCAGTTTGTCCATGCGCATAAAAAAAATACCTTTGAAAGAGGTTGGCGGACGTACCGCTCATACCTCATTTGTGTGGTCGTTTTAACGGGCTTTCAAGCCCTGCGCTCAGTATCACCTTAAAGTCCAGCCATCACTTGATTCAAATCAAACCCAAAGTGGACTGCTTTATTTCAGCTTGTTTATTTCAGCTTGCCAAGTTCGGTTTTAGCATCGGCAAATTTGGGGTCCAACTTCAATGCCGCTTGCAAGGCAGCCTTGGCTTCCGCATTTTTCCCCAATTTGGCATAAAGCTGGCCGAGTCGATGGTAAGCATTTTTGTTTTGTGGTTCATTGGCGGCATGCGCCATACCTAAATATTTTTGCAAGGCGACAATACCTTCGTCCAACTGCAAGCCACTCAGTACACTTGTGCGGCCAATTTGATACCACGCAGGGCCTGCTTTCTCGTCCTGTACCGTCCAGGCACGAAAATGCTTGAACGCCTCATTCCAACGCTCAGCCATTTGATAGCCAATACCGACCGCCAAACGAATATTTTTATCGCCCGGTTTTGCAGCATAGGCCGCTTCATAAGATTTCAAGGCAGCAGCCGTATTTTTTTCCGACATAAAAACTTGAGCGCGCGCCAGGTGTCCACGTGCTATATCGCGTTTGGCAATCTCACTAGCTTGCACATTGGCTTTGTCTTTGCCGCCGCCGACCATGGAAGGTGCCTGCAAATAAAATTGCAACAAGCCCTCACGTGCATCGAGATTATTGGGATCAAGTTCAACGGTTTTCTCGAAGGCGTCGCGTATTTTTGGCGCCATGCTCATCTGCGAAAACATACCCACCTGCCCAATACGCGAACCGTAAGCACTGCCCAGAAAAAAATAGCCTTGCGAGTTATTGGGCGCTAATTTAATCGCTTTTTCAGCAGAGGCAATTGCTGCCTCAGCTTGACTAGCCTGCAAACGAGCACGTGTGAGTAAAATCCAGGCCTCGGCATTTTTAGGTTCTGCCTTGGTGAGTGCGTCGGCACTTGCCAGCGCTTTTTTGTCGCGGGCCTCAACAAGAGTTTTTACTTCTTGCGTTGTAAGTGCCAATGCCGAAGAAATGCCGAAAACCAACAGAAGCAGACAAGAAAATACAAAGCGCATATGACCCAACTTTATTTTGAATAACCAGACCCTAGTGTTTCATAACAAAATGGCAGATGAACCTGCCAATAGTCATTGCAAAAGTCGTTCACTATTTTTCAGGTATTTTCAGGACATCCAGATTAGACTGGCCATGCGTCCAGTTTTTTGGTCGCGCCTATGCGAGAAGAACTGGTCTTTTTCAGTGATAGTGCAGTGATCGCCTCCATAAACTCTGGAAATGCCCGTGCTTTGCAAGCGCATGCGGGCAAGCTGGTATAGATCTACTTTCCAATGATTTTCGCGGCTTGGCACGAAGGCAACTTCGGCATGCCTGTTATTTTGAACAAACGCATCTCGTACTTCTGCACCAATTTCATAAGCCGCCGGGCCCGCTGCCGGACCTAGCCACACCATGAGGTCCTCTGGCTTACTGTGCATTGCGCGCACGGTATTTTCCAGCACGCCATTTGCAAGACCACGCCAACCTGCGTGGGCTGCGGCGACCTCACTTCCATCGCTATTGCAAAAAAAGGCAGGCAAACAATCAGCAGTGAGAATACTCAACACAATATTCTTTTGCGAGGTAACAGACGCATCGGCGACCGGTTCGTCTTGATGATAATCACCGCTGCGTTTTGGTGTGTCGTCAAAACGCAAGACATCAACACCATGCACTTGCCGCAGCCAATGCGGAGAGTCTGGGAATGAAAATGCTTGCTCTAATAATTCGCGATTTTTTTCCACCACAATGGGGTCGTCGCCCTGCCCGGTATTGCAATTACCCAGATTAAATTGATCAAACGGCGGCTTTGAAACGCCCATGCCATTACGCAAGGTGGTGAAGGCATGGATGTTTTTTGGCGCAGGCCAGTTGGCAGTGAGAATAGTTTTGGGGTTCATTTGATCATTTGGCTGAGCGCTTTGGTAGGAGGGCCTTCTAGGCCCGAAAAATCGTACCGCATTCGCTCCTTACACTCCCGCGATTATGTCTTTGTGTTCTTTGTGCAATCTTGGTGATCTTTGTGTTCGTTTTAGACCTTTCGGGCCGAGAAGGCCCTCCTACCAAACTTTCACATATTTCGGGCCTAGAAGGCCCTCCTACCGATCTTTATATTTTTCGGGCCTAGAAGGCCCCCCCCCCCCTACAAAATCTATAACTTGGCCTGCGCGCTGTCATCGCGCAATACTTTCAACAGGTTTTGCATATCTTCCGGCATCGGGGCTTCGGTAGTCACTTCAACACCGGTGACCGGATGCACGAACGATAATTTTTCGGCATGCAGGGCTTGACGTCTGAAAGTGCGCAGCATTTCTACCAGATCGGGACTCGCCGCTTTCGGCAGGCGCAACAAGCCATACATCGGGTCGCCGACAATCGCGTGTTTGATATGGGTCATGTGCACACGAATTTGATGGGTGCGGCCGGTTTCCAATCGACATTCCACCAAGGTGTGATTACGGAATTTTTCACGCAGGCGATAATGGGTAACGGCTTCGCGGCCGGTGCCTTCGCGCGCAACGCCCATGCGAATACGATCTTTCGGGTGGCGGTCAATCGGCGCATTCACCGTACCGCCTGCGACCATGGTGCCTGCCACTACCGCCAAATATTGTCGATGTACTTCGCGCGCCGATAATTGTTCGACCAGGCTGGCATGCGCGCGCAAAGAGCGCGCAATCACCATCAAACCCGAAGTATCTTTGTCTAGGCGATGCACGATGCCGGCACGCGGTAATTCGGCTAGTTTCGGGTCGAAATACAATAAACCGTTGACCAGAGTGCCGCGCGGATTACCAGCACCGGGATGCACCACCAGCCCCGCCGGTTTGTTGATAACAAGCACATCGGCGTCTTGATAGACCACGTCCAGGTCCATCTGCTCGGCCTCGCCACGGGTCTCAATTTCGACCCGAATACTCAGGCTAACGGTCTCGCCGCCGCGCACTGAGACCTTGGGCTTGACGATTTCGCCTTCCAAAAGGGCGTCTCCGGCCTTAATCCATTCAGTTAGGCGGGAACGTGAAAATTCGGGGAACATTTCGGCTAAAGCGGCGTCAAAACGCTTGCCTGCGGCCTCCAAAGGCACGATGGCTTCCACGATTTCGCGGTCGCTATCATCTGGGGAATCGGTCTGGTGCATACCGGATGGGTCTCTCGATTGGAGCCGAATGGCTCCTTTCCGTTATTATCCCCTTTCTCAATGCCCTTCGGGCGTTCTCAAACTGGTTGCCCCATGATTCGATTTTCCGCCGCGTTTCGCTTTTTATTAATTATCAGCTTGGCCATGGGCCTGAGCAGCTGCAAAACCGTTGGCAAATGGTTTGGTGGTGGCAAAGAAGAAAAAACCGAAACTCTGCCGGTTGAGGAGATGTATTCGGAAGCCAAAAAAGCATTGGATAATGATAATTATCCGAAGGCACAAACGTATTACCAACGTCTGACTTCACGCTTCCCGTTCGGCGCCTATAGCGAACAAGCACAGCTTGAATTGGCCTATGTGCAATACAAGCAAGCCAAGCGCGAAGATGCGTCTTCGACCATTGAGCGTTTTATTCGCACTTATCCCACCAATAAAAATATTGATTACGCTTATTACCTGAAAGCCGTTATCAATTTTGAACAACGTAATGCCTTGTTCGCCAGCATCACGCGTTTAGACATGTCGGCCCGCGATTTAGGTGCGCCAACGCAAAGCTTTAATGACTTTAATGAAGTCGTGCGGCGTTTTCCCAATAGTATTTACGCAAAAGATTCTGCTCAGCGGATGATTTATTTACGCAACTTGCTCGCGCGTTACGAGCTCAATGTCGGTCTATATTATTTGCGCCGTGGTGCCTATGTGGCGGCTGCCAATCGCGGCAAGCATTTGATTGAAACCTATCCGCAAAGCGAATATCAAGGTGATGCTCTGGCCTTGATGGCAGTGTCTTACAATGCCTTAGGCCAGAAAACTTTAGCCGATGATGCTCGTAGCGTGTTGCAAAAAAATCAACCAGACCATCCTTACCTGGTGGGCAAATGGCCACGCAAGAAAGGCGTGTTTCGTCAGTTGAATCCGTTTGCCGGTGAGTATAAGTAAGTTTTTGATCTGCACGATTGAATAAAAAACGCCGACTAGTTCGGCGTTTTTTATTTTCGTAGGAGCGCCTTTAGGCGCGACCGACACTTGCGCAGACCCGTCGCGCCTAAAGGCGCTCCTACGCGATCAATAACCCGAGGTAATCGGGTAGCGTCGCTCGCGACCAAACGCGCGTCGCGATAATTTTGGTCCGGGTGCCGATTGGCGGCGTTTCCATTCGCTAATTTTTATTAGTCGCAAAATATGTTGTACGGTTGCGGCTTCAAAACCATCGGCAATAATTTCGGCAGCCGATTTTTCAAGATCGATATAGCGATACAAAATGCCATCCAATATTTCATAGGGTGGCAAAGAATCCTGATCTTTCTGATTGTCTCGCAGCTCTGCTGATGGCGGTCTTTCGATAACAGCGTCGGGAATGATTTCGCCATCACCGCGTGCGTTGCGCCAACGACAAACTGCAAAGACTTCCATTTTGTAGAGGTCTTTTATCGGCGCATAACCACCGCACATATCGCCATAAATCGTGGAGTAACCCACGGCGTATTCGCTTTTATTGCCAGTGGTTAGCAGCAGACCGCCGAGTTTGTTCGACAATGCCATCAAGATCGCGCCGCGTGTTCGTGACTGTAAATTTTCTTCGGCAACATCGACGGCTTTACCGACAAACATCGGCGCCAAGGTCTCCAGAAAGCCTTTGAACGGCGCTTCAATCGCAACTTCCGAAATACTGATGCCTAATTTTTTGGCCTGCACATCGGCAAGATCATTCGACAACTCGGTGGTATAGCGCGACGGCAAACGCACTGCATTGACGTTTTCAGCGCCAAGCGCTTCGACGGCTAACGCCATCACTAATGCGGAATCGATGCCGCCCGAAGCACCCAGCCACACTTTGCTGAAACCATTTTTTCCACAGTAGTCGCGAATGCCCCGCACCATCGCACGCCATGCAAGGCTCTCTTTGGATTCATCAACTTCAGCGGGCCAGTAAATACGATTAAATTTTTTCGTGTTTGCATCAAAATCGGCAATCAACAAATGTTCGGCAAAAGCTTCGGCATTGGGATGGACGGTGCCGTCGGCATCGGCCAATACCGAGCTGCCGTCAAAGACGACCTCATCCTGGCCACCAATGACATTTAAATAGGCAATCGCGCATTTGGATTCGCTGACACGCTGTGCCAGCAAGGCATCACGCTGAGCCGTTTTATTGGCCTCAAAAGGTGACGCATTCGGCACCAAAACAATTTGCGCGCCTTGCTTGACTGTCTCAGCGAGCGGCTCGGCAAACCATAAGTCTTCGCAAATCACCAAGCCCATCGTGATGCCATTGACGACAAAGGTGCAGGCGTCGTTATCGGCAGCAAAATAACGCCGCTCATCAAACACCGCGTAATTGGGTAATTCGCGTTTATGGTAAGTCGCTTCAATTTGGCCGTCACGAATCACCGACGCCGCATTAAACACTACCGAACCCGCCGCATGCGGCCAAGGCACGATGGCAACAATGCCTTCAATCGCTTTGGCCACTTTCTTGATTGCCAGCTCGCAATCACTTAAAAAATCCGGGCGATTGAGCAAGTCTTCTGGTGGATAACCGCTAATCGCCAGTTCCGGAAACAGTATGACATCGGCGTGATATTGGTCGCGAGCTTGATGCGCCAGCGCAATTATTTTCTTAGCATTGGCATGGACTGCGCCGACCGGGAAGTCATATTGTGCTAGGGCTATTCTAATAGTGCTCATTACGTTACCGTTTACAGGCGCATACCTAGATCGGCGGATGACACATGATACAGCGTTACTTCAAAAATCTTTATCGTCGCACGATGGTGGAGGCCTATTCCTTCGCGAAGAGTCAGATTGTATCAGAGCAAAGCGGAAGCGATTTTCTCGAATGCGGTTGCGGTACAGGGCGCGATGCCAAGTTCATCGAAGATTCGCGTGGCACATCAAAATTCAGCTACACCGGCATTGAATGGAGTTCAAATCTTGTTACTGCAGCACGTGAAAACGGACTGAATGTTATTCAAGGTGATTTAAATCTATTAATCCCGATTGAAAGTGAATCCAAAGACTGCGTATACGCTCTCTCAGTGCTTGAGCACCTGCTAATGCCCTGCCACTTTTTGCTTGAATGCAAACGTATACTGCGCGCCAATGGCCGACTGATAATACTTACTCCCAATATTAGTACTTACTTTACTGCGGCTTTAATCTTGGCTGGCCGCATGCCGTCGTCGGGGCCTCATCCCGATTCCATCGAGTTACTAGAATCCCAAGAACTGTTCCATGTTAGTGAGAACCGCCCCACGTCTTTAGCGGGCGTAACTCCGGAACACCGACACCTCGTGGTTTTTAGCTATCTTGTGTTGCGCAAATATCTGACTGCCCTTGGTTTTGAAATCGAGCACGCCAAGGGCTATGGGATTTATCCGTTCCCCAATTTCATGCAGCCGCTCATGGAGCGAATTGATCCTTATCACTGCCATCAAATGGTAATGGTCTGCAGAAAAAAGTAATGCATAAAAAAAGCCGCTAACGCGGCTTTTTTGTAAATACGGAAATCACCAGCAAATTATTTTGCCAAACGCTTGGCAATCGCCGCGCCCAAATCACCGGGCGAGCGCACGGTGGTGACACCGGCTTTTTCCATCGCTGCAAACTTACCTGCCGCAGTGCCTTTACCGCCAGACGCAATGGCGCCAGCATGACCCATGCGCTTGCCTTCAGGAGCACTCGCACCTGCAATGAAACCCACTACCGGCTTGGTCACGTATTGCGCAATAAATTCGGCGGCTTCCTCTTCTGCACTACCACCAATTTCGCCGACCATAATGATGCCTTCGGTTTGCGGGTCATCCTGGAACAAGCGCAGGCAGTCGATAAAGTTCATGCCCTGCATCGGGTCGCCACCAATACCGATACAGGTCGATTGACCCAAACCCGCTTGCGTTGTTTGATGCACGGCTTCGTAAGTTAAGGTACCTGAGCGCGAGACGATACCGATTTTGCCAGGCATATGAATATGGCCGGGCATGATGCCAATTTTGCATTCGCCAGGAGTGATAACGCCCGGGCAGTTCGGGCCAATCAGGGTTACATCGTCATAACCACGCAAGGTGTTTTTGACGCGCAGCATGTCGAGCACCGGAATGCCTTCGGTAATGCAGACAATCACGCGAATACCGGCATCGGCCGCTTCCAGAATGGCATCTGCAGCGAACGGAGGTGGCACATAGATGACCGATGCGTCGGCACCGGTGGCATCGACGGCGTCTTGCACGGTGTTGAATACCGGCAGGCCAATATGGGTGCTGCCGCCTTTCCCCGGTGTTACACCACCAACCACCTTGGTGCCGTATGCCAGCATTTGTTCTGCATGAAATGTGCCTTGGGTGCCGGTGAAACCTTGCACGATCACTTTGGTATTTTTATTGACTAGAACGCTCATTATCTAAATCCTTGACTGTGTAGGAGCGACGGAAGTCGCGACAGTTAATTACTGAAGCAGGTCGCGACTTCCGTCGCTCCTACAAAATTAGGCTTTTGCTTTTGCCGCCGCGACGACTTTTTTCGCGCCGTCGTTAATATCGTCGGCCGCCGTAATCGCCAGGCCGGAATTCTTCAGAATCTCCTTGCCTTTTTCGACATTGGTGCCTTCCAGACGAACCACGACCGGTACTTTTACATCGACTTCTTTCACGGCGGCAATAATGCCTTCGGCAATCATGTCGCAGCGAACGATGCCGCCGAAAATATTGACGAAAATCGCTTCCACTTTGTCGGAAGATAAAATCAGCTTGAAGGCTTCGGTCACGCGCTCTTTGGTCGCGCCGCCGCCTACATCGAGGAAGTTCGCAGGCGAACCGCCATTCAATGAAATAACGTCCATCGTGGCCATTGCCAAGCCAGCGCCGTTAACCATGCAGCCAATATTGCCGTCCATAGTGACGTAGTTCAGATCGTATTTGCTTGCGAGCACTTCGGTTTCGTCTTCCTGGCGAACATCGCGCATGGCGGCTAAATCAGGATGACGGAAAGTAGCGTTGTCATCGGAATTAATTTTGCCATCGAGCACGGCAAGGTCGCCATTAGTCAAAATAGCCAGTGGATTTAATTCGACCAGTGCCAAATCTTTTTCATTGAATAACTTGTACAGGCCCATCATGATTTTGGTGAGCTGGCCGACTTGCTTGGCGTTCAAACCCAGATCAAAACCCATTTGACGGCACTGATAAGGCTGCAGACCTTGCACGTAATTCACGTGCAATGATTTGATCGCATCGGGATTTTCTTCCGCAACTTTTTCAATTTCCACGCCGCCTTCGGCCGAAGCGATGAAGGTGATCGTTTTGCTGCTGCGATCGGTCAATACCGAAAGATAAAGCTCGTTGGCAATATCGGTACCTTCGCAGATCAATACGCTATCAATCGGCAATTCGATACCGGCCGATTGGTAGGTCGCCATCTTCGTTCCAAGCATGGCCTTGGCATAATCACGCACATCGTCAAACGAGCGCGCGAGTTTTACGCCGCCGGCCTTGCCGCGGCCACCGGCGTGAATTTGTGCTTTGACTACCCATAAATCACCGGGAATCGATTTTGCGGCAGCCACTGCTTCTTCTGGACTGCGCGCGACAAGACCCATGGGGACGGCGATGCCGTAATCTGCGAACAATTGTTTAGCCTGATACTCGTGGAAGTTCATGCAACACCCTATCAATATGAAGACAGCGGACTAGCCGCAAAAGACGGGACTAGGTAGCCCCGGGAAAGACCGCTATTGTCGCCGAGCCGCGCGGCAAAGGCAAAAAGACTGCTGACCTCTCTATACTGGGCAATCCCCAAGATCAGGATTCTTGCCTTGTCTGCGAACTTTTCTAGCCATGGACTCAGCGCCGGCGATGCTAAAAGCCTGAAAAGGCGAGAGATATATTTCTTTTCGCTCTACCGCATTCTAGAGGCGGGCCTGCTTGCATTAGTCGCGTTTTCGCCGGTCGGCATGTTGCTGGCCAAGCAGGAATACCCTTGGCTGGCTAAAAGTTGCGCCATTTTTTATCTTATCGTTGCCGGATTATTTTTTTGGGCCAGTACCCGCTCGACCATGCGGATCCGCCGTCAAATAGCGCTCGGCCTATTATTTGACTTGTCGGCGGCTGGCGCGGCTTTATTCGCTTTTCAAGGATTAGATAGCGGCGTTTGCTTACTACTCATCTTCAATATTGCAGCAGCTGGCCTACTACTGACGCTGAGAGCCAGTGTTGGCTTCGCTCTGGCAGCCAGCATTTTAGTGCTGGGAAATTACATCGCCAATAGGCTTTGGGACTTCGGTTCGGCCAATACTGCCGCCGAAGCGGTCATGTTTTCGGTGACTTATCTCGCGGCTGTCTTATTATTTCAATTGCTCAACAGGCAAATGAGCGAGAGCCAGGCACTTGCCGAAAAGCGCGGCGAGGAACTCGCTAATTTGTCTGAAATCAATGAGTTGGTGATACGAAGAATGCGCACCGGCATTTTGGTGGTCGATGGTGGCCACCGCATTCGTTTAGCCAATGAGGCCGCTTGGGCCTTGCTAGGCAATCCCTCGCCCGACCGCCGAGCACTCAACGAAGTCGCACCGCAATTGCACGAAAGCCTGTGGAAATGGCGCCGTAGCCGCAATGAAACCCCCAAGGCAATGACCTTAGCCGAGACCGCGCCTGAAGTATTACCGCGTTTTGTCTCGATCAATGTGACGGATAATCTTTTTCTTATTTTTCTCGATGACAGTCGAATTTATTCGGTCCGCGCCGAAGAATTGACGCTATCTACATTGGGCCGATTGTCAGCAAGTATTGCGCATGAAATTCGCAATCCGCTAGCCGCTATCAGCTATTCGGCGCAGCTGCTCGACGAGTCCGTCGGCCTACCCGAAGCCGACCGGCGCCTGCTGGAAATCATTCACAGCCAATGCAAACGAATGAACGGCATTGTGGAAAACATTCTAGGCTTGGCACGGCGCGAGCGCTCACAACCAGAAAGCATCGAGTTAACTGCTTTTGTACGACGCTTTGTCGAGGAATATCGACAAAATCACCCGCTTGAAACCGATGTTATGCAAGCGGTAAATGAAGCTCGCCTGCAAGTCGCTATGGCCGATCCACAACAGCTTCATCAAGTGTTGACCGCGCTGGTACACAACGCCTTGAATTATGGCCGAGAGCCCGGCAAACCTGCTCAAGTGACGGTCTCAGTGCGACAGGATAAAAATTCCTGCGCCCCGCTTATTGAGGTCATTGATCGCGGCCCCGGCATTCCGCCACGTGTCGCCGAACAATTGTTCACACCTTTTTACACGACCAGCGAACATGGCACCGGGTTGGGCTTGTATATTGCAAAACAGTTGTGTGAAGCCAATCAATGCATGCTGCAATTTGAACCGGTGCCAGGCGGCGGATCCTGCTTTCGTATCACCATGCAAAGCACGCAGAATTTGATGAGTATTGAGTAGATCGGGATTAGGCTTTGGCGTAGGAGCGCTCACGAGCGCGGCAGGCTTGCGACAATGCTGGTCGCGCTTGAGCACCCATAAGAAAATCAGACATTGCTGCAACCTGTAATCGCACTCGTGAGTGCTCCTACGGTGACCTACAATACTTCTACAATTTTTGGCAAGCTTACGTTAAGGTGTCTCTAACAATTTCAGTGTGATTTATGGCCAACTCCCCCCGCAGTGCATTAGTGGTCGATGACGAACGCGATATCCGCGAATTATTGGTGCTCACACTCGGGCGCATGGGTCTAAGAGTCGATACCGCTGCCGATGTAGCGTCGGCCAAGGCACAGCTTGCCGCCAATAAATACGACATCTGTTTAACCGATATGCGCTTACCAGACGGCAACGGCCTTGAAGTGATCGCGCATCTTAATCAGCGCTTTCCCGAAACCCCGGTCGCCATGATTACCGCCTTCGGCAATGTCGAAGCCGCCGTTGATGCCTTGAAAGCCGGTGCTTTTGATTTTGTCTCCAAACCAGTCGACTTGGCAGTTTTGCGACGCCTGGTGCAGCATGCGCTGGATCTCAACGAACAGCGGCGCGCCGCTAACGTCAATCAAGCCAGTGGCAAATTATTAGGGGATGCCCCGCGCATGCAGCAGTTGCGCAGCACGATTGCCAAAGTCGCGCGCAGCCAGGCGCCGGTGTACATCAGTGGAGAATCGGGTGTCGGCAAAGAACTGGTAGCCCGCTCCATTCACGAACTCGGTAGTCGCGCGAGCGGGCCGTTTATTCCAGTGAACTGCGGCGCCATTCCGACCGAATTGATGGAAAGCGAATTGTTCGGTCACAAAAAAGGCAGCTTTACCGGCGCCACTGCCGACAAGGAAGGTTTATTCCAGGCGGCCGCTGGCGGCACTTTATTTCTCGATGAAGTCGCCGAACTACCCCTGCACATGCAGGTGAAATTATTGCGCGTCATCCAGGAAAAAGTAGTGCGCGCGGTAGGTGCTGCCAATGAAGTGCCGATCGATGTCCGTATTCTTTCGGCGACCCATAAAAATCTGGCGAAATTGGTAGAAGACGGGCGCTTTCGCCACGACCTGTATTACCGCATCAATGTCATTGAACTACCGGTACCGCCATTGCGTGAACGCCATGAAGACATTCCGCTGATAGCTGCCGCCGTCTTGAAACGCTTGGGCGAAGAATGGGGCGACCCCGCGCCGCCTTTATCCGACGGAGCTCTCGCTGCATTAAGCAGCTACCCCTTCCCCGGCAATGTCCGCGAACTCGAAAATATTCTTGAACGAGCTGTCGCACTATGCGAAGGCATCAGCATTGAAGCGGCCGACCTGCAATTGCCCCACAGCCAGGAAAACAGAGCTTACGAGGATATTCCGACCATTGCGGCCAACGCCAACATTTCCAATAGCTCAGCTTTACCCGACGCCCTTGAAAAAATAGAACGCGACACCATACAAAAAGCGCTCGAAGCCTGCCGCTATAACAAAACCAAAACCGCTGCACATTTGGGTATCAGCTTCCGCGCATTGCGCTACAAACTTAAAAAATTGGAGATGGAGTAATTTATGAGCCGTTGGAAAGCCTCATTCATTCATTTACTGATAAGCCTTGTCATCGTTGGCAGCGTCGCTGCCTGCATTATTTATTTTTGGTATCCGCCGGCACTGATGCATATGGCGAAAGCAGATCGATTGTTGATGATAATTGCCAGTGTTGATCTAGTCGTTGGCCCTCTATTAACCTTGATTATTTATAAAGCCGGAAAACGCAAACTGAAATTGGACCTAGCCATTATCGGCATTATTCAAATTGTGTTTCTTGGATATGGTTTGCATACCATATGGAACTCTCGCCCGGTATTCCTTGTTGCCGTTCCTGACCGCTTCGAATTGGTATTTGCCAATGAAATTACGCCGAAACGATTGGCAGAAGCGAAAATAGAACACTTCAAGACCTTAAGTTTCGGCAAGTCTAGATTGGTTGGTACCACCATGCCGAAAGGATTCAAAGAACAAGAGTACATAATGAATTCGGCAATCAGTGGTGAGGGTGACATTCAAACCATGCCGAAATATTTTGTTGATTACTCGGAAGTTTCAAATGCACTACTCAAGAAGGCAAAACCGCTTCGTGAGGATCAGAATCTAAGCGCGGCCAATGCGGACGCTTTGCAGAAAGCAGCACTGTCCTATGGTTATCAGGCTGATCAGTTAGGATATTTAAACTTGGCCAGCTCTCGCGGATTTGCATCGATACTGATCAATATGAAAACCGCTGAAATCGTTGGACCCGCGAATGTTGACCCATAAACTGACAATTTTCGTCACACTTGGCCATTAAAACCTCGGCAGCGCTGGTGCTTAAATCAGTTAGGTGCCATCTCTTCATTTCAATGCGTTGCAATTTGTGACCAGTATCTCAGTAGATTTGTTGGCACGAATAATGCAAAGTACTCCCTGCACGTACACGGCGTCCGACTACTCAAGGAAGGGAACGCTGGCTCCAAGTACGGGTATAAATTAATCAACCCTAGGAATTTACCCATGAAAATGCAAAAAGGTTTCACCCTTATCGAATTAATGATCGTTATCGCCATTCTCGGCATTTTGATCGCTATCGCATTACCTGCTTACCAAGACTACACCGTCCGTGCGAAAGTAACAGAAGGCCTGAACTTGGCCGCTTCGGCTAAGTTGGCTTCTTCGGAAACCCGTTTGAGCAATGGTACCTGGCCTGCAGACAGCACCGCAGCTGGTTACACTGATGCTGTGACTCCTTTGGTTTCGGGCGTCAAAATCAACGGCGCACAAAACGTTCAAATTACCTATTCCGCAGCTACTGCAGAAATCAGTGGTAAGACCTTGAACCTGCGCGGTTCGATCGGCACCGGTGGTGTTGTTCAGTGGGAATGCCTTGCAGCCCTCAAAACTTCGCTTTACGGCGGCACCGCTGGTACCTTGGCAGCTAAATATGCACCGGCTAACTGCCGTTCGTAATTTGCTCAAGTCGTGTTAAACAAA
>JAYSXB010000054.1:0-13892 GCA_043717775.1 Arenimonas sp. | reverse complement strand
GGCTTTTGTTCCGAGCGACGGCTTAGATGAATCAATAAGGGCAGGATCACTGCCGTCAGAGCCAGCAAGGCGCCCGGCAGCAGCAGCGAGAAATTCACACGGGCTCCTGATGGCGAGTATTGCGTGGCAAAAAGAATTTTCGCAGCGGGGTATCGAGTGGCTGATCCAGTACATACTCAATATGATTAATACCGCTGGCGGCAAAGCGTGCACTTAATAGTCGTTTCGCAGCGGCAAATTTTTCGATAAAACCGCTGCGAGAAGCTGCCGCGTCGGTGAGTAGTTCGGTGTCGGTTTCGGCATCGCGAAAACGATGACCGCCCTGAAATGGAAAATCGCGTTCTTCGGCAGTAAGAATTTGCACGCTCAATACTTCGCGGCGTGCGACGGCTAAACGCTCGGCTAATGACACGCAGGCTTCATCGTAATCATCGCTAAGCAACAAGACCAAAGTATTGGCGGCAATGCGTTCCCAGATCGGTCGGCATTGGGCCTCGTCCGGCCATGCGCCCTGCGCTTTTAATTTATGCAATTCCAGTAAACATTGGTCGCGATGTTTGATGCCGCTGCCGGCATTCACGACGAGCAGACCATTGCCATTCACGGCGATCAAACCAAAGCGGTCGCCTTGCTTGAGTGCGAGTTCAATCACACAGGCCGTTAATGCTTTTGCCGCTTGCAGACGGCTCCATTCCGGACGCGCAGCATCGCTTTGCGCCATGGAAGCGGTTGCATCGATTAGGCACCAGACTACCAGCGGACTATCGCGTTCGGCTTCGCGGACAAAAAATTTATCCGAGCGGGCGTATAACTTCCAATCGATTTGTCGTGGTTCATCACCGGGTTCGTACGCTCGATATTGGGCAAATTCCAATCCTGCACCACGGCTACGACTTTGATGTTGTCCAATCCCCTGCGCACCGGAAATTCGACGCGCCTGCAAACGCAGCGCTTTCAAGCGTGCACGGACATCCATGGGAATTAAATCGGCATTTGGCATAGGTACTCAAAAATCGAAATCAAAAAATGGAACACAATGGGCACAAAGAAATCACGAACGACACTAAGGAAATATTTATTATTAAAGCTTAAAACTTGTTATGACTCTATTGTTTGATCGCTTCAATCAGTCTCAGGCAGTCTTAAAAATAATCCGAACCAAGCCATCGAAGTATCGAGCAAACCAAAATCACGGGATTTTCGTCTTCCCGACGAAAGTCGGGATCCAGAAATAACAACGAAGCTGAGTGTAGATTGCACTTCGCACACTGCTTCTGGGTCCCGTTTTCCAACGGGGTGACGCTAAATGCATAGCTAATCCTCTCAATAGCTCGAATGTCAACATCAGGGTTTCAATTCGAGGGTTATTTAAAAATAGCCGCCATGTAAAACTTTGCGACCTCTGTGCTTGCTTCGCGTACTTTGTGTTTTCTCTTCTTTTTTTCTAAATATTCCACACTAAATTAAACAGGAAATGGCACCGAGTTCAGCAATACGGTAACCACATCATCGGCGGATTTTTGTTCGGCTTCGGCAACGAAGGTGAGCAATAGACGATGACGCAATACCGGTGCAGCCAGTGTTTTAACATCATCGCGAGTGGCAGCAAAACGGCCATGAATTAATGCCCGCGCTTTCGACGCCAATACCAATGCTTGACCCGCGCGCGGGCCAGCGCCCCATTTCACCCAGGCCTGGATTTCTTTCGATGAATTTTCCTGTGGGCGGCTTGCGCGCACGAGTTGATTAATCCAGTTGAGCAAATCGTCGCTGACATGGACTTCGCGCACTAGTTTTTGCAGGGAGCGAATGGTGTCGGCGTGCATGACTTGCGGGACTTTGGCTTCTTTTACGCCAGTGGTTTGTTGCAGGATCGCGCGTTCTTCCACCTCGCTGGGGTAATCGACGCGGACATGCAATAAAAAGCGATCGAGTTGTGCTTCCGGCAATGGATAGGTGCCCGCCTGTTCCAGCGGATTTTGTGTTGCCAGTACAAAAAACGGATCCGGCAAAATATGTGTGACACCGGCATAACTGACCGTGTGCTCCTGCATCGCTTCGAGTAAAGCGGCCTGGGTTTTCGGTGGTGTGCGGTTGAGTTCGTCGGCCAATAATAAGTTAGTGAAAACCGGACCTTGCTGGAATTTGAAATGGCGCTTGCCGGTACCGTGGTCTTCTTCCAGAATTTCGGTGCCGAGAATATCGCTGGGCATTAAATCGGGCGTAAATTGAATGCGCCGGAATTCCAGGTCCATCGCCTGTCCCAGTGAGCGCACCAATAAAGTTTTGCCCAGTCCGGGCACGCCTTCGAGCAAGCAGTGACCACCGGCCAGCAGACCGATCAGCAATTGTTCGATCACGTCTTCCTGTCCGACAATGGCATTGGCGATGGCGGATTTTAGATGACCCAGTTGTGACAATCTTTCTTTGATAATGGCTTCGCTCGTATCCATATTGCTTGATCCCTAATTATTTAATGCATACATCACGATATTGACCGCGAATTTTGTATTGTCTTCGGCCAGAAAGCGTTTGTTACGCCAATCGTAATCCCACTCGCAGCCATAGTCCTTATTGCTGTAGAGCACGCCAAGGCGGCCATTGATTTCAATGCCTTTGAGATAATCATGGACGATGTCGTCGCCCCAGCCATTGAGCTCGAAACCGGTCGTGGGCAATTCGTCGAACTTGAAAAAACTACTGTAAAGCGGATGTTTTTTCGGCAGTTTTTTCAATGCATTCGCACCGAAAATCGATGCCATTTGTGCCTCGAAGGATTTCGCAAACAAGCCGTCGATATCGTGATTGCAATCATCAACAAAAACAAAACCACCATTGCGAACGTAAGCTTCAAAATTCCTGCGTTCATCCGCATTGAATTGCACCAGCTTGTGCCCGGCCAGATAACAAAATGGCGCCGTCCGCATTTTCGGGTCGGACAGGGCAATCACGTGTTCTTTGGTATCTACCCGCAAGGTGGTGTAGTCAATCAGCGAAGTAATGATATTGGCCGGCATGCGCTGATCAACATCCCAATCGCCCGAATCGTACATCAAACGGGTAAACCAGAAATCGTATTCGGCGGCAGCGGCTTTTGCCTCGGGCAATAATAATGGCGACACCGCCAAACCGGCGGCCGCTTGGCACATGAGTTTTAGAAATTGTTGGCGGTTCATACGTAGGAGGGCCCTTGGGCCCGACCGAGGTCGTCGCCCGCAAGCGGCCTCCTACAAAAAAAATGATAGGCGCACGCGAATTGCGCACGCCTGACCATCACACCGCGTCCGACAATGAAGTAAAGGTAAAGTCACGCAGTTTCATCGGTGGAATCATCATCAAAAATGGCGATTCGTCGTCACCGACGCGAACCGGTTTGCCGAGTTCTTCGACGTTATTGAGCATGATGATTGGGGATTCATTGAAGCGAAAATTCTTGATCGGATATTTGATTTCGCCGTTTTCGATATAGAAAGTACCGTCGCGCGTAAGGCCGGTCAGCAGCACGGTTTGTGGATCGACCATGCGGATATACCAGGTGCGCGTGACCAGAATACCTTTCGCGGTTGATTTCACTAATTCTGCCGTGGTTTTAGTACCACCGGCCATAATCAAATTACCCGGCGAGCCTTTGGCAACTTTAGCTTTTTGCGTGGCCCAGTAACGCGAATATTCCAGATACGAGACTTTGCCTTTATCGATAATCGCCATTTTTTCGCGCGGCAAGCCTTCGCCATCCCATGGCATCACCGGAACGTCGTTATCCGATGGGTCAGAATGAATACTCACGCGCGGATCGAATACTTGCTCGCCCATTTTATTGCCGCCGCCTTTCTTGGTCAGAAAACTGCGACCTTCATCGGCCTGGCGTGCATCGAAACCAAACATCATGAAAGAAATCAAACCTGCCGATGCCGCCGGTTCCAGAATCACGGTGTATTTTCCCGGCTCAAGCGCTTTGGCATTGGCCGAACCTTTGGCCTTGCTGATGGCGGTGCGAATTTCTTTATTGGCATCGAAATCTTTTACCGAGCCGGCGTTGCGTGCAACCCAGCCTGAGCCGGTGCCGTCTTCGGTGCGAACCGTGCAGGTGTAATCGAGACTGGTGGATTGTTGATAGGCGAAATTGCCATTGCTATTGGCCGAGGCAAAAAAACTGGTGCCGTTGGAAAGAAAACCGGCAGCGATCAGTTTGTCACTCTTGCAAGGGTTGATCGAATCGGCGGCAACCTTGGCGCGATATTCCGGCGTGATGTCGGCAATACTTTGATCGAAAGTCGGTGTTGCCTTGTAGCTTTGTTTGCCAATGGCCGGCATAAACTCGTCGTTTTCCGGTGCCAGACGTGCGAGTTCTTCGGCACGCCTGACGACACGCGCCAGTGATTCGTCATCGAATTCATTGATGGTAGCAATGCCGACGCGTTTGCCGAACGCGACCTGCACGCCAAGTTCCGCATCACTAACAATGCCGCTGGTGGAAACATTGTTCAGGGCAAAACGGATATTGCCGTCAATGCCGCCGCCGAGTGTGGCGGTACATTCATCGGCTTTGGAAAGTGCGATCACTTTGTCGAGGATGGCTTTGGCTTCTTGTTCGGTATACATGCTCATTTTTTAGCTCCAGAGTTTCTGACAAGAATTGGCAATCAGCCGAGCGAACGCGCCGTGCTGATGACATTGATGCCATCAAAACGCGCCGTACTCGAACCATGCGACACAGCCGACACTTGTCCCGGCTGACCCTTGCCATCAAAGAAGGAACCGCCGAAGCGGTAATCGCTTTCATCGCAAATCGAGGAACAGGCATTCCAGAATTCGGGTGTGCGAATCTGATACGCCACGTCTTCAATCATTCCGGCAATTTTGCCTTCCTTGATTTCATAAAATAATTGACCGCCAAACTGTGCGTTGTAACGCTGCTGGTCAATCGAGAACGAACCGTCGCCAATAATGTAGATACCTTTTTCGACATTTTTAATCATATCGGCAACGCTTTGTTTTTCCTTGCCCGGTGCCAGCGACACATTGGCCATGCGCTGGAATTGCACGCTCGACCAGGAATCGGCATAACAGCAGCCGTTCGATTCGGTGCCGCCAATAATATGAACCTGATCGCGAATGGCCTGGTAGTTCACCAGGGTGCCGTCCTTGATTAAATCCCAGCGTTTGGTTTTCACGCCTTCATCGTCATAGGCCACATTGCCAAGGGTAGTGGCTTGAACTTTATCGGCAAAAATCGTGACCTTGTCGCTGCCGTATTGGAATTTGTCTTTGAGTTTGTCGAGTGTGGCAAAACTGGTACCGGCGTAATTGGCTTCGTAGCCGAGTACGCGGTCGAGTTCGAGCGGATGCCCGACCGATTCGTGAATCGTCAGCCAAGTGTGGCTTGGGTCGAGTACCAGATCGTATTTGCCTGGTTTTACCGAAGGCGCCTTGAGTTTTTGCAGTGCCTGTTTGGCGGCTTCAGCCGCATCTTCAGTCATATTGTAGGAATCGTTATAGCCGATCAAACCGTTGGGCAATACGATTTTTCGGTTACCTTCAAGATATTCGTAACCCATGCCCATCGGCGCAGACAAACTATCGCGGCTGCGGAATTTACCGCTGGCTTTATCAATCGCGGTGACCGTGAAGGTCGGCCAGATGCGATGAACATCTTGATCGATATAAGAGCCATCAGTCGAGGCAAAATATTTTTGCTCATTGACCACAAATAAATTCGAGTTCACATAACTTGCGCCTGCCGCCAACGCCGCTGCGTTCACACCCAGCAACAAATCGGCTTTATCTTTAATTGGCACCTCCATCGCATTTTTCTTGATCGGTGTTGCCCAAGACACCACACCGGCACCTTTGACGGGTGCCAATTGCACCGGCTGTGTTTGTGCCGTGGAATTGGCCTTGGCAATCGCCACTGCCTGCTTGGCGGCTTTGGCAATACCGGCATTGCTCAAATCACTGGTGGCCGCAAAACCCCAGGTACCATTGGCAATGACGCGAATGCCTGCACCAATGGATTCGGTGTTCACCACGTTCTGCACTTTGGTTTCACGGGTAATGACGAACTGTCGCAAGTAACGACCAATACGCACATCGCAATAAGTCGCACCTGCGCCCGTCGCCGCGTTCAGCGCAATATCGGCCAGCACTTTCTTGCGGCCAACATCCATTTTTGTGAGAAGTACTTCGGCAGCGACCGCATTACCGAAACCGGGAATCATCAAACCGCTCAGGCCAATGCCTGATACCGCCAAGAAATTACGTCTATCCATCACAATACTCCACCGATGTTGACCAAACTGGCACGCGTCACTTATTGCGAAAAGTGCAATAAGGCAAGCCACCGATGGTGCTGCTAGCACTGTGGTCCGTCAAGAGTGACCAATGGCATAGGCTCTCGCAGGAATTAAGAGTTTGTGTGACAGAGCAAGCGCTTTTGCTGCATTGCAATTATTTAAAGCAATCAACTGCTAGCGATTTCCACCCGATTCCGCCCATTATTCTTGGCGCGATAAAGCGCGGCGTCGGCGGCGGCCAATAAGGGGTCGGTAGAGTGTGCGTTGAGGTCGCGGTTACTAGCGATGCCGATACTGGTGCTGACATTGATACTGAGGTTTTCAAATATCACTGGAGTGTCGGCAATCGCGAGTCGAATTTTTTCTGCTAATACTTGTGCGTCAGACAGGCTTATTTGTTCAAACACTAAAATAAATTCTTCGCCGCCCCAGCGACCAACTGCGGTGTTGGCAGGCACGGTGGCGATGAGGCGCATGGCTACTTCACGCAAGACGGCGTCACCGGCAAGATGGCCATGCTTGTCGTTAATTTGTTTGAAAAAATCCAGGTCCAGCAACTGCACGCATAGGCCGCGTCTTTGTTCGCTGCCTTTTGCCAAGCATTGTTCCATGCGTTTTGTGAGTGCGTGTCGATTGCCAAGGCCGGTTAAGGCATCGGTATGGGCAACACGTTCGAGTGCGTTGGAACTGTCGATCAAACTGTTATGCATTTGTGCCAGTTTGTCGCGGCTTGCGCTTATTTCTGCTTCACGTCGTTTGACACCGAGGTAACGCCAATACAATAAACTGGCAATCATCAGTAGCACAGCTACGCCGGCCATCAATGCAATGCCCATTAATTTTTGTCGGCTTAAGGTCAGTGCCTGCAGGGCATTGTCACGTTCAAGCATGGCGCGTTCTGCTTCACTACGTTCGCGTTCAAGTTTGCCTTCGAGCGCCGAAATTTTTCGCGCTGCCATATCAATCGATAATTCTTTGTCGAGCGCTTGATGCGCTTTACGAGTAACGTACGCGCTGGCTGCGTCGCCGACTTTCAATTGTTGTTCGGCCAGCAAATCGAGGACGGCACGTTCCAGAATACGGTCGCCAATTTTGCGAACATTGACCAGGGTTTTCTGTGCTTCTTTCAAAGATTTTTCTGATTGCCCGCGTGCAGCCGATACTTTTGCCTGGGTAAATAACAGCAAAGTTTGATCGCGAATGCCGACATCATTGTAGGATTCAAAACCGAGCTTGGTCCAATAGTCGGCATCATTAATTTTGTTTTGTGCCAGCTTTAATTCCGCCATGCGGGCATAGGAATTCACCCGATTGGGCGGGCTGCCGGATAATTTAGAAAGCCGTACCGCTTGCTCGGCGTGATATTGGGCTTCGGACATCCGGTCGAGCAAGGTGAGTGATTTCGATAATTCGCCGTGCAAAGTAATGGCTTCGCGGACATTGCGTTCTTCGACATAAGCCAAGGCTTCGAGCAGGGATTGGCTGCCGAGTTCTTCGTCATCAAGATTGCGATACAGAACGCCGAGCATGCGCAGGCCGCGTGCGGTTTCGCCACGATCACCGGCCTTGCGTGACAACTCCAGAGCTTCGGTGTGTGCGACCACGGCATCGGAAAACTTTCCGGTGCGGCCATGAATAACACCGATGGAATTCAACTCGCGCGCCATATTGGCGGGGTCTTTAAGTTTTCGATAAATATTGAGCGATTGCTGAAAAAAATCGAGTGCGCTATCGAAGTGCCCCAATTTCCTTTCGAGCACTCCGCGTTGGTCGAGCCATTGTGCGCGCCATTCGGGATTGCTATTGCTATTGGCGCTGGCATCGATCATGCCTTTCATTTCCTTGAGCACAGCATCGGTTTCATCCGAGCGACCACGGTTTACCAAAATGGTACTGCGTGCGTCTAAGGTCAGAAATTTTAGATCGGGTAGCTTTAATGTATCGGCTTCGCGCTTGGCTTCGTCCAACATGGCCAGAGCGGCGTCGGCATTTTCAAGATCGTTCTCAAATTCGGCCAATGCCAATGTGGCCCAGGCGTGATGTTTTTTGTCTTTCAGGGTATTGCGTAACTTGATGGCCTGTAAACGCAGATCCGATGCTGAGCGCGCTTGACTGGCGCGCAAGGCGGCAATATCGGCCGGCTCGCTTGTTGCTGTTTGCGCCAGTGCCGACAAGGGTACAAAAGTGATCAGCAATAAACCAATACAAAAGCATGCCACCTGTAGCAGGAACAAACTTCTAGAGCAGATGAGAAAGCGTGGTTTCATGGCACCCCATATTCGCAAGCAGAAGTCTGCTGCGCTGCAGATCATAATGCCACAGCCACTGATTGCATCAACCCGGAACACAGTGGTTGTTACGATTATTTACACTGTCGCGGTCAATAAAAAATGGCGAGAGATTGCGATGCATCAATGCATCGGTTTCTCTCGCCATTTTTCTGACGGGTGTCACCAAAACTGCAAACGGCAGCTCTGGTGATAAACGGTTTGTTACGGAAATTGTAAAGGGGGAACGATGGTGGCAGGTATGCCGACATCGGTAGAATTGATGGCAGTCACTGCCCAGCCATTGGCTGGTGAAGGTGACGCGCTGCAACCCGAGGCAATGTTATCAATGGATGCTGCCGTAAAGATCGCATTGACGGCGACCGATTCAAAGTTGGTATTCGTGGTCGTAATTTTGTAGAACTGACCTGTAGTGGAACGGAAAATGACTTTGCCGTAGATAATCGAACCTGCGGTACCGCCAGAGTTCAGTACGGCAGCACCAGTACAAGTCGCACCTTGATACCAGGTCTGGCGGTTAGCGACAGTACCGTTCCAGTTGATTGAATACTGGTATCCGCTGGCATTGAGAACGGTAACACCGGTGTTGCCGATAGCCACCAAAGTACCCAGCACAACACCACCGGCATCACGTACGCGTGCACCCGATCCAGCAGCACCCGCCGGGCCGGTAGCGCCGGTTGGGCCGGCGGGGCCGGTTGCACCAGTGGCGCCTGTTGCACCGGCACCACCCGGGCTGCCAGGATTACCTTGTGGACCTTGGGCGCCCGTCGCTCCGGTAGCTCCTGTTGCACCAGCGGGGCCAGCAGGACCAGCAGGACCAGCAGGACCAGCAGGACCAGCAGGACCAGCAGGGCCAGTGCTGCCGATCGGGCCGACAGGACCTGGACCACCCGGAGTACCTGGAGCACCCGGAATACCTGGTGCGCCAGCAGGTCCGGGTGCACCGGCTGCACCAGCAGCACCACTGGGACCCGTTGGACCCTGTGCGCCAGTCGCTCCGGTGGGGCCAGCAGGACCCACGCCGCCCAAGGTCAGGTTGTAGCGGGTTTCATAATAACGAGCGAGTGGTGGGTAGTTGGTGGCCACCGTTAGTGCGTAATCACCCGCCGGTGGCAGGCCACCTGGGAAAGTACAAACGATAACGGCCGTGCTGCTGCCTTGCGCGCAGAAATTTTTAATGTCGCCTGGCATGCCCGCTTCACCCATCGAGATTTTGACAGTGGCGTTACGCAGCAGTGCCGAGCCGGAAATAAAGAAACGGTTGTTGGGGTTGTCGACAAAAATCGCGTCTATGCGAGGTACTTCCTGCGCAAAGACCGATGACGCTGCCAACAAAAAGAATGTGCCTGCAATACCCGCGCGGACATGCCGTAGGTTTTTTTGAATAATCATGATTAGCCCCTGTGACTTTTGCTGATAAAACAGCGAATCCATCTTGAGAGAGTCGCTGACAGCCCAAGTTTGAGCCGAACGGTGATGATGTCAGCAAGTTGTGTCATTAACTAGTCCGGCAGCGCATATCTTTAATAATTGAAAAAGTTTGGGATCGGGCTGTCCTGTCTTGTTGCGATATTTCGTTACGAGGTTGACACGGCAAAAAGACTTCTGTAATTTCTATACAGAACGTTTTGTATAGTAACTCTCATGACCAGACCCCCGGTATCCAAAGAAAAAGTGTTGCAAGCAGCCGAGCGCATTGTTCAGCAGCGTGGCGCAGGCAATCTGACCTACGACCAGTTGGTGAAAGAAAGCGGCGTCACCCGTGGCGGCATTACCTATCATTTTCCGACCAAAGACTTGTTGCTGCGCGCGCTGATGGAGCGGGATATGGAGCAGTGGGAAGCCATGGAAAAATCCCTGCGGCCCAAGCTGGAGAATGCCGAAGCAGCAGATCTGATTGGTAGCCTGCGTGCCATGACCCGCACCAGTGACGAGCAAAGGCGTTTTGTAGCTGGCATGCTCAGTGCCATCACGCATGACCAGGAACTGCTGGAACCGGTTCGCGAAATGAATCGACAGCGTTACGGGGGACAAAAAGGGTCGCCGAAAGAAGTCAACCTCATGATTCTGGAATTGGCCGCCGCCGGTTTGTTCTGGCAGGACATAACCAGGTGCCATGAAATACCCGAAGTCATGCGCAAAAAAGTCATTGCACGCATTGAAGTGCTTGCCAAGGACTGGACGCAATGAGTGCAACGCGTTCTACACAGCAGGGCGCCCGCCAAGGTGCGGGCATAAAATTACAAAGGATGTCGCGTGCCCCATCTCCCCAATAAAAAATTCTTGACGATATTACTGCTGGCTCTGGTTTTTCTTTCTGCCTGCTCCAGCGAAACCGATCAAAAAAATAAAACTTCCGCTAAGCCCGACGCAGCCAGCGCCAGTATGGCGGTCACCTTGGCAAAAGCGCAGACCCGCAATATCGAGCGTTCCATTATTGCGTCCGGCCCGGTCTCGGCCTGGGAAGAAATGCAGCTCGGTGTTGAACTCAGTGGCGTGCGTGTGACTGCATTGAATGTTGATGTCGGGCAATCGGTGAAGCGCGGCCAATTATTGCTGGAACTCGACCACCGCACATTGGACAGTGACTTACGTCAGGCCGATGCCTCCTTGAGTGAAGCAAAAGCCGGTTTGCAATTAGCGAATATCAATTTCAATCGCGGGCAACAACTGGCAAAAAGCCAACTCATCAGTGCAAGCGCATTGGATGAACTACGTGCCAGCGTGGTGCAAGCGCAAGCGCGTTTAGCGACCACACAAGCGATACGCGATGGCGTGCAACTCAAACGTGATTTTGCTTCCTTGCGCGCGCCCGATGACGGCATTATTTCAAAACGTCTGGTGCAACCAGGTCAGGTGGTGATGGCCGGTAGCGAGTTATTGCGTTTGATTCGACGTGGTCGGCTTGAATGGCGCGCCGAATTGAATGAAACAGATCTTGCACGCGTGCAAACAGGGGCGAAAATTCGTTTGCAAACCAGTAGTGGTGACATAGTCGAAGGTGTTGTTCGTGCGGTTTCACCGGGACTGGATTCCACAACGCGGACCGGAACGCTGTATGCCGATTTGCCAAACCCCGGCAGTTTAAAAGCGGGTACTTTTTTGGAAGGACGAATTTTAACGAGTGCCAGTCAAGCGTTGACAGTGCCAGCAACATCACTCATCCAGCGCGACGGCCATAGCTATGTTTACATCGTGACTGCCGACAGCACCGTGCAGCGCGTACGCGTTAACAGCGGAGCTTCCGAGCAAGGCTTTGTCGAAATTATCCAGGGCTTGAAAGCAGGCGATGCGGTAGTCGATTCCGGAGCAGGTCTATTGAGTGATGGTGATCGCGTCAGCGTTGTGACAAAAACAAAAAGCCCATCGCCATGATGAATGTTTCTGCCTGGGCCATTAAAAGGCCATTACCGGCGCTGATGATTTTCTTCGTGCTTTGCGTGGCCGGTATTTACAGTTTTATCAAACTACCGATCTCGCGTTTTCCCGACGTCAGTTTCCCGATGGTCACGGTCACGGTTGCATTGCCGGGCGCGCCGCCGAGCCAACTGGAAACCGAAGTCACCCGAAAGGTCGAAGATTCGGTCGCGACCATTACCGGCGTGAAGCGGGTTTTTTCCAATGTCAACGAAGGCATCAGCAATACCAATATTGAATTCCTGCTGGAAACCGATATCGCGACCGCGCTCGACGATGTGCGTGATGCGGTAACACGCGTGCGTGCCGATTTACCGCAGGACATTCAGGAGCCGATAATCGCCAAGGTCAATATTGGCGGCTCACTGATGACTTACACGGTCGGCTCTAACAAGCGAGCGGCCGATGAACTGAGTTGGTTCGTTGATCGCGATGTTAGCAAAGCAATGTACGGCGTAAAAGGCGTGGCATTAGTGTCGCGCTCGGGCGGTATTGATCGACAAATTCGTGTTGATCTCGATCCACAAGCCTTGCAGGCCTACGGCATTACCGCCGGTCAGGTCTCGCAACAATTGGCGCGTTCGCAAACTGAGCGCCCCGGTGGCAAGGTTGAATTTGAAGGTAGCATGCAAACCGTACGAACGGTCGGCACGATTGAAGATGTCAGCGCGCTGAAAGATTTTTCAATCGCCTTGCAAGATGGACGCTCTGTGCGCTTATCGGACCTCGCAAAAATTAGCGATAGCGCCGCCGACGCTTCGCAAATGGCCTTGCTTGATGGCAAACCGGTGGTTGCCTTTGCATTGTCACGCACCGTTGGTTCGAGCGAAATTGCTGTTGCGAAAAATGTTGAAGCGGCATTGAAAACACTCGTAGCCGCCAATCCCGATATTCATTTTCAACTCGTTACTTCCACGGTTGAAGAAGCGCAGCGTTCGTACGATTCTTCAATGATCATGTTGTTTGAAGGAGCGCTATTGGCCGTTTTGGTGGTGTGGTTCTTTCTGCGTGACTGGCGTGCCACCTGGATTTCTTCGGTCGCTTTGCCCCTGTCAATTATTCCGACCTTTGCCGTGATGTATTTATTCAACTTCAGTTTGAATTTGATTACCTTGCTCGCACTGTCGGTCGTAGTCGGTATTTTGGTGGATGACGCCATTGTCGAAGTGGAAAATATTGTCCGGCATTTACGCATGGGCAAGCCACCGATGCAGGCGGCCAGAGATGCTGCCGACGAAATTGGTGTCGCGGTGATTGCAACCTCATTGACACTGGCGGCCGTATTTATACCGGTCGCATTTATGCCGGGTATTGCCGGAAAATTTTTCCGCGAATTTGGCTGGACTGCCGCAACCGCCGTGTCGTTTTCATTATTAGTCGCGCGTTTATTAACGCCGATGATGGCCGCTTATCAACTCAAGGCGGTGCCGCATATCGAGCGTGAAACCCGATTGATGAAATGGTATCTGGGTTGGGTCGATGCCGCCCTGCGCCATCGCGCCCGCACACTCTGGATCGCCTTCCTGTTATTCATTGGCTCGCTCGGAATTGTCTATTTTATTCCCGCAACCTTTATTCCTATTTCCGATTTGGGCCGCAGTAATCTTGGCATCGAACTTGCACCCGGTACTAAACTCGCCGAAACCGTCGCAGTGACGGAACAGGCGCGGGCAAAACTTGAATCGATAAAAGAACTCAAGCAGGTTTACACCACCGTTGGCAGCGTATTGGATCTTGGTGACCCCAGCAAAACCGGTTTTGCCGAAGCCCGCAAGGCAACGCTGGTGCTCGATTGGGGCACTCCCGGCACGCGTGAACGCAGTCAAAAAGATCTTGAACGCGTCGCCCGTGAATTGTTGCAGGATTTACCCGGCGCACGCATTAGTTATAT
>JAYSXB010000053.1:0-5440 GCA_043717775.1 Arenimonas sp. | reverse complement strand
GTGGCAACGGCTATATCAATGAATACGACACCGGCCGACTGTTGCGTGACGCCAAGCTTTATTCGATTGGCGCCGGCACCAACGAAATCCGCCGCATGTTAATAGGCCGTGAATTATTCGAAGGCCGAAGCTAGTCACACTTTGTCACATGTTGGCGCTTCCATATTCCTCTGAATTAGTTAGACTGGCTTATCAACGAATCGTTTGATATCCGCAGGGGGCTGCATGGATTTCTTGGCAGAAACAGGCTCGCATACCGAGAAGGCATGGAAGTTGCTTTTGGTCGATGACGAACCGGAGATTCACGAAGTCACTCGCCTAGTGCTGAATAATTTCCGCTTTGAAGGCAAGGCCCTACAATTTTTGTCGGCCTACAATATCGAGGAAGCCAAGCGCCTGTTACTAGCACACGATGATATTGCCGCAACATTACTTGATGTGGTGATGGAAACTGAAACTTCTGGCTTGGAGTTGGTAAAATATATCCGCGAAGATTTGAATAACCATCAAATTCGCATCGTGTTACGCACTGGACAGCCGGGCCAAGCGCCTGAGCACGAAGTTATCAGTAATTACGATATCAATGACTACAAAGAAAAAACCGAACTAACCTCGCAAAAAATGGCCACCGTCATGTTTGCCTCCTTGCGCGCTTATCGCGACATTATGACGATTGAAGCCAACAAACGCGGACTTGAAAGAGTATTGGCCGCGTCATCGCATATTTTCTCGCATGAAAAATCAACTGAGTTTGCTTCGGCAGTATTATCGCAGCTTACCGCTTTAGTTGGCATGGAACGCGGCGCGCTGTACTGCAAGTTAGCCAATTCGAACGCGGCAGAACCTGAAGCTCTGGTGGTCGCTGCTGCGACCGGCGACTATGCCAAGTATGTCAATCATCGCGCGGATGAAGGGCTGCCGGTACATATTCTAAAAACGCTGAAGTCGGCCTGCGAAAATAAAAAACATCAATTTCAAAATGATCATTATGTCTTGCACTTCACCGACACCCTGCACGGCGAAAGCTTGCTGTATGTCGGTGAAACCTGGGATTTGTCTGAAATCGATTACAAATTGGTCGAAGTGTTTTGCACCAATGTCTCCATTGGTTTTGAAAACCTGCACTTGAACCAGGAATTAGTCGAAGCACAGATGGAGATGATCTGCGTATTGGCAGGCGCAGCAGAATCAAGATCACAAGAAACTGCTGCCCATGTTCGCCGTGTAGGTGTGCTGGCTGAATTGCTGGCACGTGCTTGCGGCATGAGTAGCCAAGAAGCAGAAACACTAAGACACGCAGCGCCCCTGCACGATATTGGAAAAATTGGCATTCCCGATGCCATCTTGAACAAACCCGGAAGCCACACGCCGGACGAAACCGAAGTCATGCGCCGACACGCCATTATCGGTCACGAAATGTTGTCGCAATCCAAACGCGGAATTTTTATCACCGCGGCAGAAATTGCTGCTACCCATCACGAAAACTGGGATGGTAGCGGTTACCCCAACGGACTCAAGGGCGACGCCATTCCATTGACGGGTCGCATTACCATGCTCGCCGATGTATTCGATGCATTAGGCAGTAAACGCTGCTACAAAGACCCGTGGCCTTCCAACAAAATTCAAGAATTTATCAAAGAACAAAGTGGCATTAAATTTGACCCAAGCTTGGTCGACTTATTATTCAAGCATTGGGATGAGGCCGAGAAAATACGCGAATCACTGCCTGATTGAGATTTTTTCGTAGGAGGCCGCTTGCGGGCGACCTCGTCATCTAAGGTCGCCCGGTCGGAAAAATGCTCCTGCATTTCCTACACTCCCGCCGTCCATGGCGGTCGCAAGCGGCCTCCTACGAAAAAATAATCGCGCCCTACTCCGGTTTTTTGACCTGCATCGGAATCCGCACATAAAAACTGGTGCCTTTGCCGACTTCGCTCTCGCAACTAATACTGCCACCTAATAATTGCGTCGCTAAATTCCAGGCAATATGTAGGCCAAGCCCTGAGCCGCCTTGGCCGCGGCGGGTAGTGAAAAATGGGTCGAAGACTCGGCGCCGGACATCTTCGGTCATGCCACAACCGTTATCGCGAAATTCAATCAAGGCAGTATCACGATCACGGGTGATAAGAATATCAATTTTGCCTTTTTCGATGCTGGGAAAAGCATGCTGCAATGCATTCATGACTAGATTCACCAAAATTTGGTAAATCGCTCCGGGATAGGTTTCAAATACCAGCACTTCGTCACAGTACAAGTGCACTTCATGCAGGGTTTTCTTTATTGCAGGCCGCAAAGAAACTAAAACTTCTTCAATATAGGCTTGCATATTAATAACGCGAGTTTCTTCGCTCGACTGATCGACGGCGACTTGCTTGAAACTTTTCACCAGTTTGTCGGCGCGATACAAATTTCTCAAAATAAGCTGACTACTTTCACTCGCATTTCGGCTAAAGTTTTCCAAATCCAGTTTAGACAAGGTATTTTCAAACAAGGACTTTTCCAAGCGTTTTACTTCATTGTCAAGAAATGAGGCTGCCGTTACTCCAATACCAAGCGGAGTATTTATTTCATGCGCAACTCCGGCTACCAAGCCGCCGAGTGCTGCCAGTTTTTCTGATTCAACTAATTGCTGCTGCGTCTGGGTGAGTTGATCAATGGTCTCGTGCAGATTTTCATTGAGCTTACTCAGGGCGTCGGTACGTTGAACAACACGCTGTTCGAGCTCGGCATTAATTTCAGCTAGTGCAATTTCATGGTGCTTAAGTTCGGTGATGTCACCGGTTGTGCCCACCATGCGAAGCGCCCTTCCTGAAGCGTCACGTTCAACTACACGCCCACGCATTCGCACCCAACGCCAGCCGCCCGTTGTAGATTCACTTCGACAGGTGGCATCAAACACTTCCGTATTACCTTTAATATGCTCTCGCATTCCCGCAGTAAAGGCGTCAACGTCTTCAGGGTGCACAAACTTGTATAGTGAGGTGGCATGGGGAGTAAATTCGCCGGTTGATCCTTTCAAGATAAGCAAAGGATTACTTCGACGTATTTCATCGTGCTCAACATCCAGGTCCCACAACTCATCACCGGTGCCCCAAAGTGTTAGCTTCAAGCGTTGTTCGCTATTTCGAATATTGGCTTGTGCACGTTCGCGCTCCCGTAAACGCTGACTAATATTCCATACAAATACGGCAACGATTCCAATTCCCATCAAAAAATAAACTAACTTTGCCCACACCGTTGCCCACCAAGGTGGTGGCAGGTGAATCGGCATTTGGAATACCTTGCCCCATTGTCCATCGGGATTTCTGGCTTTGACTTCAAACTGGTAATCACCGGGTTGCAGATTATTAAATGAAGCCACGCGCCGTAAGGAATCGGTTTCAACCCAACCCTCTTGGGCGCCCAGCATACTATACGCGTAATACAGTGTTCGAGGATCGGTGTAACTAAGCGCCGAAAATTCAACATTGATATCGTTTGCCAATGCTTCCAGTGTAAGACTTCCACCTTTAGCATTTCTGGTAAAAATAAACGGCGTGCCGCCAATATTTCGTTCGCCACTTTTCAGCACACGGATAGCCGTTAACTCGGTACGATTAGGTGCCGGTTGCGAGCCGACATCCAGCGGATTGAATAAGGTAACGCCACGCAAGCCGCCAAATAAAATACGGCCATCACGAAGTTTTCCATAGGAACCCACAAAATAACCAATGCCTTGCGCCCCGTCACGCGAACTAAAATTTTCTACGTGCTTATTCATCGGATTAATGCGCGACAAACCGGCCGTACTGCTTGCCCAAATATCGCCTTGTTTGTCTTCGACCGTGCCACCAATGGCATTAGCCGAAAGGCCGTTTTTCGTACTATAAAGTGTGAAGATAATATCGCCACTCGTACTAAAATCTATTTGATTCAAACCACCCCCTTGGGTACCTACCCATAAGCGATGACTACTGTCTTCATTAATCGATGTCACGGTGTCGTGGCTTAGAGCATTGGCGTTACCAGGTTCTCCGCGAAAGCGTTGCATTACACCGGTTTGGCGATCTAATTTAACCAAGCCGCCTGGTCTCAGGCCAAACCAAAGTTGGCCGCGTGAATCTTCGAAAATAGCATTCACTATTTCGTTACTCGCGTATCTTTTATCGGGATTATTATCTGGCACCGGATAGCGTTCAAAATCAGTGCAAGACTCACAACGCGAGGCTAAACCACCGCCAGCAGTACCGATCCATAAAGTGCCTTTTGAATCCACGTACAATCGCTGAATACCGTTATAAGGTAGTGAGCGGGGATTGTCTTTTTCGTTACGAAAAATTTCGAATGATTTTCCATCTGGATTTAATTTTGCCAAGCCCGAACCGGTGGCAACCCAGATATTATTTTTTCGATCCCGCACCATATTTTGCACAGCGCCCGCAGGCAGACTATCGGGCTTATTGGGGTCATTGACATAACGCGCCAACACGCCTTTAGTCAAATCGTAATGAACCAAACCGCCACCTTCCAGCACACCAAACCAAAGGCTTGAGTCTTTATCGACAAACAAACCTGGTACGGCAGAGGCTGGCAATGAATTTACATTGCCTGCCTGCGAAGTAATTTCCTGGAAGGTTTCATTGCGTGGGATAAATAAACTGACACCATTGAGCCAAGTGCCGATCCACATTAAACCATCGCGATCTTCCATCAATGATTGAATGCGACTTGAGGCCAGACTGCCGCCCAAGCCTTGGTTATAACGCCAGGTTTTTATCGCGGCCGAAGGTGTGTCAATACGTGACAGACCATCAAAAGTGGCAACCCATAAACGACCAGTTCGATCAAATTTCAAATCACGGACATTGTTGTCGGCCAAACCGTCACTACGTGTTATGTGTTGAAGCAACTGGCCGTTTGCACTGTAACGGTACAAGCCTTCTTCCAATGTGGCGACCCAAATTTCCTTGCCATCCAAACTGCGAGTGATTGTTTCAATTTCAGTGCTGAGTGGTGTCTTCGCAGGCCATGCTTGCAAACCAGCCTGTTCGTTTTCGAGAAAATAAATGCCATTGCGTGAACCGATTAATAAGCCTTTACGATAATCCATTATGGACTTCACGCGTCCGACCGAATCAAAACTCACGGATGGAACATTTTGAAAAGCCATCTGCTTTTCATCGAGCCATTGCAAAGTGCCGGCATTAGTCGCGACCCAGAATCGTTTTTTATTATCGAGTTTTAAAGTACTGATGCCGTTGTCGGCAAGATCACCGAATTTTCCACCGGCTTGAAATCGTTTGAAGTCATTACTAGCAACATTGTAAAGCGCCAAGCCGCCCGATTGAGTGCCCACCCAAAACCCGGTGCCATTGGCTGCCTCAATAGCAACAATATGGTTATCGCCGAGGGTATTTTTTTTTGCCGGGTCATTGCGATAAACACGGAACTCGTAACCATC
>JAYSXB010000052.1:0-2123 GCA_043717775.1 Arenimonas sp. | reverse complement strand
CTGGGCAATCCTTTGGTCTTGCGTTTGGAGCGCGCAGGTCGCTCACGCAACACCTCGGTCATTATTGTATTCGTGTTGATGAGTTTGATATTGGCGCTGACTCTTATTTTATTAATTCCCTTGCTCGAAGAACAAATACGCGAATTAATTTTATGGCTGCCGCGTTTGGCAGACTGGACCACGGGCACCGTGATTCCGTGGCTTGAAGGCCGCTTCAATATTTCGCTGAAACAATACGTCGATCCCATGGCAATCGTGAATTTAATCAAGGGCCATTGGCAACAAGCCGGTGGCGTTGCCGCAACAGTACTCGGCGGTATTTCAAAATCAGGACTAGCTATTTTAGGCTGGGTAGCAACGATCAGTTTGATTCCGGTCGTGACTTTTTATTTTCTACGCGACTGGCAATCGATGCTGGCTCGTTTGCAGTCGCTTATCCCGCGTCCTATTGAGCCAACTTTCATGAAACTGGCGCATGAATCCGATGCCGTGTTGGGCAATTTCATGCGCGGGCAAATCAGCGTTATGTTAGTGCTGGGCATGGTGTATGCATTGGGCTTGTGGCTGGTGGGTGTGGAGTTTGGTTTCTTGATCGGATTTATCGCTGGCCTTGTGAGTTTTGTCCCGTACATGGGCGCATTTGTCGGCATTTCCGCTGCCTTGATTGCCGCATTGGTGCAGGGCATGGACCCGATGCATCTGGGGCTGGTGCTGGCTGTTTTCATGATTGGCCAAACGCTGGAAAGTTTTTTCCTGACGCCCTGGCTGGTGGGTGACAGTATTGGCTTGCATCCGGTCGCGGTAATATTTTCGATTATGGCCGGCGGTCAATTATTCGGTTTCTTAGGCGTTTTGCTGGCCTTGCCGGTCACTGCAGTGGTGATGGTGTTATTGCGTTACGCCCACGAACAATACACCACCAGTAATTTATATGGCGCCGAAAAATCAGTGATTCTGGTAATGCCTGAAAGCGAAATGCCGAAAGATAATCTGAATTCACAAAACTCGAATTCCGGGATTGATGTGTGAGTCCACAAATTCCATTAACGCTTAAGTTTTCTAACGAGCAAGGCTTTGACAGCTTTGTTGGTAGTCGCGACAGTGTTATTGCAGTGCAAACCATTGCGAACGGCGAATCAAAAGAATGGTTGTACCTGTCCGGTGCCGCAGGCAGTGGCAAGAGTCATTTGCTGCTCGCCACATGTGCCTTGGCCCAGAAACAAACTCGCCGCGCATTATATTTTCCCTTGTCGGTATTCGCCGGTCGCTTGCAAGAAGTATTGCCGGATCAAGAAAATGCCGACATCATTTGTCTTGACGGTCTGGAACACATTGCTGGCAATGAGCAAGACGAAATCGCTCTATTTCATTTTCATAATCGTGCCCGCACTACCGCTGTGACCGTCATCTATGCAGCACGTCAAGCACCACATGGCTTGTCTTTATTAATCCCCGATTTACAGTCACGGCTAGGGCAATGCACACGCCTGAATCTTGAAAGCCTAGACGACGAAGGTCGGCGGTCGGTTTTGTTGCAGCGTGCATCGCAACGTGGCCTGGAGCTCGATGACAGCGTGCTCGACTACATGTTCAAGCGAGTGGGGCGTGATTTGCTCACGCTAACCACATTGCTCGACAAACTGGATCGTGAAAGTCTGGCGGCACAAAGAAAAATCACTGTGCCGTTTTTGCGGAAGCTGCTCGAAAGATAGTCACAAATTTCGTCGGGCACCTTTACGTGGCAGGCCCGGCAGGCATCAGGACGGTCTGCGTACCGTCGGCGAAGCCGATGCCCATCGCCTTCAACGCCGCTTCGATGCGCTTCAAGGCCTGCGCGCGCACGTCGAACTGCTTGCCGGGCGCGGTGCGGAACTTGCAGCGGAAGATTTTCACGCCCGGGTCGACGCGGTAGAGCTTGCCCTTGAGCGATTCGATGATCAGCGGGCCGATCTCGGGATCGGCCTTCATTTCTTCGCCGATCTTCTTGATCATCTTGCGGATCTTTTCGCTGTCGGTGCCGATCGGCATCGGAATGTTGAATTTCTCGATGACCCAGTCGCGCGACGTGTTGCGCACCGTGCCGAGCGCCCCGTAGGGCACGAAATGCAGCGGCCCGTTGTGGT
>JAYSXB010000051.1:0-2128 GCA_043717775.1 Arenimonas sp. | reverse complement strand
ACTGGAGTCATCATCATGTCAAAAATCAATATGTCGCATAAGTCATCAAGTCTTGCCCAAGTTAAACATGGGTTATCCTGCATAGTCGTACTGCTGGCGATGTTGACTTTGCACCCTGCAATCGCGCGTGTTCCCGACATGGCAGCCTTGGATTCCGAAGTGGCACGTGCCATGAACGCGACCCAATCACGCGGATTGGCCATTGCCGTTATCGAGAATGGACGAGTGGTTCATGTGCGTAGTTATGGCGATCGCAATGCGAGTGGAGCAGCACTAGAGACCGATACTATTATGTATGGTGCTTCATTGACCAAGTCCGCATTTGCTTTCATGGTCATGCAATTAGTTCAAGAAGGGCGTCTGGATTTGGATCGACCGATCAGCGAATATCTTGCACGTCCTTTACCCGAATATCCCACAGAAGATAAATACGCACCTTGGGTCGATTTGGCGAACGATCCACGCTGGCGTTCGATTACGGCTCGCCACTTGCTGACCCATAGTGCGGGCTTTGCCAATTTTGCTTTCATTGAGCCGGACGGGAAATTGCGATTCCATTTCGACCCTGGTGCACGCTATGCCTATTCTGGTGAAGGCATGATCTTGCTGCAGTTCGTGATTGAACGAGGGCTCGGACTGGATGTCGGTGAGGAAATGCAAAGCCGCGTGTTCGATCGATTCGGCATGAAAAATACCAGCATGATTTGGCGCCCCGAATTTGCCGCGAATCTGGCAGATGGCTGGCGCATGGATGGAACGGTCGAACCTCACGACGAGCGTAGCAAAGTACGTGCAGCTGGATCCATGGACACAAGTATTGCAGACATGGCTCTTTTCGCAGCCGGATATGTTCGTGGTGATGGACTGTCAAAGCGGTCGCTGGCTGAACTGCTCAAAGCGCAGTTGCCAATTAATACAACAAGCCAGTTTCCTAGTTTTCAAGCGGAGCTTCCTGCCGAGCGTCGTCGAATCGATCTAGCCGCCGGTCTTGGCGTGATTGTGTTTCAAGGTCCACAAGGCGCGGGCTTCATGAAGGGTGGCCATAACGACAGTACCGGAAATACTTTTGTATGCGTTAATCGAAAAAAACGCTGCGTGCTTATCTTGAGTAATGATGTCAGGACCGAAGCGGCGTTCCCGCAGTTGGTGGAGTTTGTGCTTGGCGAAACCGGCGCTCCATGGTCTTGGGAATATGGCGAGATGGAATTCTGGGATGGTGCTGTCAAGTCAGCCCTTTGATTATTTCATCGCTTTATTATTGAAGCATTGCATGCAAAATCTTGAATGTAGGAGCGGTGTAAGCCGCGAATGGCCTGCGATAATTTCCGTCGCAGGTCATTCGCGGCTTACGCCGCTCCCACGAATGTTTATAACGCCTTGCGTAAACGCATCACCGGATATTTATTAAATTCTTCGTCCCATGCGCTATGTAATTTATAAAAATACTGCAGTCTTGCCTGTGGGTCTTTCGCAAACTCGGCATCTTCAGCAATTTTCTTTTTGAATGCTGCCGCCAAAGCCGGATCTTTTGCCAGCATCTCGCGTGCAACTTCCTCGGCGACATAATCTTCCATGTATTCCTTTTGTTCAAAAGAATTATTGAAAAATCCCCAGCCAAGTAACGAGTCGGGCGCTTTGGCTTCAAGCAAGGCCATGATCAATTTCGATTTCGCCTGGTCCAATGGCACATATAAACTGCCCACTTTAATGCTGCTTGGTTCGGCTTTCCACTCACCCGTGACTGTCAAGCGTTGATGACTTTCAACTGATTGTGCCGCTTGTTTCGCGGTATCGGCACGAAATGTTTCCACTGCGGCTTTACTAATCGCCTTGTCAATAATTCGATAGCCAATAGCATGTTGCTGGAGCTTTGCAGACACTAATGCAGCGTAGGCCGGTGGCACGATGTAAGCGGCGGGCATGGTTTCGCTATTGCCGATAATAATTTCATCTTTAAGCGGCAGTTTCCAAACTTGTGGTTTTGTTTCGTCATAACGCGTCATTAACTGGCCGGAAATTTCCGATGGTGTGCGCGTGTATTCATAGCCCAGAAAATCAATCGTGCGTGTCTTTTCGCTGACCGTGTAATCAAGCGCTTCTTTTTGGCCAATGTGTTTACTTGAACGAA
>JAYSXB010000006.1:0-16203 GCA_043717775.1 Arenimonas sp. | reverse complement strand
GTGTGGCATCGTTGGGTAGCTTCCAATAATGTTTTGCGATATCGGGGGCGGCGACGTCGGGTGAGCGGCCTTCGTCGAGTTCTTGAAGATAGAAGGTGTAACTGATGACTGCTTCTTCTTCAAAATAACCCACTACGCGGTGTGCGGTGCGCGACGAAACTAGATAAAGAAAGAAAAACCCGATAAAGAAAATCCATTGCACGAATAAGATCACCATGCGTTCAAAAAACGAGGGCTTTGCAATTTCGATGAAGGTCATTAAATGCATGCGTTCGTTTTCGGCTTCTTCCATCAAGGTGCGAATCCAGCCTTCATCATCAACCATGCGGCGTAGGCATTTAAGATGGGTAATCATGCCGCCGACCATGCCCGGAACGGCGGCGATAGTTTCAAGCACAATGGCGCGATGGCCGTAGCGTTTGGCAAAAAAAGTATCAGCGCAGAAACGCAGCAGTTTAGTAAAAGCGAACGCAAAGCGATCAGAAAACCCTTTGGGCGGATGATGGCGTTCGTGATAAAAATTTTGACCAGTCTGTATTTCAGTATCGCGTTTTTCTGTGCGGACGATGTTATGGATATTATCATCCGGCATTGGGCTGCTCACTGTGTTTCAAGCGCCGATATTTGAAATGGAAATTGCCGACTACCATTTCTGCTGATCTTTGTATTTTGAATGGAGCTCACGCGCCAAACAATATTGCCAACATCGTCGGCTACTATTAATGCACCGCTTTTATCCAGTGCTACACCGACCGGACGACCAAAAGCATCGCCATCTTTACTCAAGAAGCCGCTTAATACATCGACGGGTGTGCCAACAGGTTTGCCATTTTCAAAAGTAACAAAAATAACTTTATAGCCACTATGGGGTTTACGATTCCAAGAGCCGTGTTGACCAATAAACATGCCATTGGCGAAGACTTTCGGTAGCGATGTACCAACCGAAGAGGCTAAGCCCAACGAAGCGGTATGCGGACCCAATGCATAATCGGGTGCAATGGCTTTCGCCACTAAATCGAGCCGCCCCGGTTGCGCGCGGGTATCAACATGTTGGCCATAATAGCTGTAAGGCCAGCCATAAAAACCGCCGTCGCGAACCGATGTCATGTAGTCCGGCACCAAGTCACTGCCGAGTTCATCGCGTTCATTAACTGCTGTCCACAACGCGCCGCTTTGTGGCTCCCATGCCAAGCCAACGGGGTTGCGTAAACCCGATGCAAAAATACGATGCGATCCGGATTTGATATCGACTTCCCAGATGGCCGCGCGTTCTGCTTCTACTTCCATGCCGCGTTCGGCGACATTGCTATTAGAGCCTACGGTCACGTAAAGTTTATTGCCATCGCTGCTAGCAATAATATTTTTTGTCCAATGATGATTGATCGGGCCGGCGGGAAGTGTGACAACTTTAATGCCAGTGGCGCTAATGCGGGTGTCGCCCTTTGCATAAGGAAATTTTACGACAGCGTCAGAATTGGCGATGTACAAATAATCACCCACCAATGCCATGCCAAAGGGCGAGTTTAAATTTTCCAGTAATACCGAACGCAAATTGGCAATGCCATCGCCATCGGTATCACGCAATAATGTAATGCGGTTGGCACTGGCAACACCGGCGCCTGCTTTTTTCATCACTGCTTTCATCACGGCACCTTTAATGCCTTTGCCATCGTCTGGCTTGGGCGGTGCGTTGGTTTCGGCCACTAAAACGTCACCATTAGGCAATACGTAAAGCCAACGTGGATGATCTAAATCTTTTGCGAAAGCAGCAACGCTGGTACCTGTTGCCGGTGTTGGCATTACGCCCAGTGGCCAGCCTTTGGCTGGCGCAATATTTAAGGTAGGAATTAATGTTTTTTGCGGTGACAACAGTACGGGATTTGGCCCCGTACCATCGGCGACCGATTGTTTCGCCATCTCACTGCAAGCAACCAGGGAAGATGACATCATGCAAATAAATAATGCACTTTTCCCCCATTGTTTTTGTTGAAGGCCAGTGAGACAACGGGCAATCATATGCGACCCATTAGCACCAAAATAACCACAACCACCAATACTAAGCCCAAGCCACCACTCGGCCCGTAACCCCAGTTTTTGCTATGGCCCCAGCTGGGGAGTGCGCCGACCAATGCCAAAATTAAAACAATTAAAAGTATGGTGCCTAAGCTCATGGGAATCTCCTTGATTTTTTATTGATCGTTAAAAAGTATTTTTCAGATAGTATTAATTCTACTTACGGTCGTTACCATCAACGCCGTCATTGCCTTGGTTACCCTGGTTGCCTTGATTGCCCTGTTCACCCTGGACGCCATCACTACCTTGCACACCTTCGCTGCCCTGATTGCCTTTGTCGCCCTGAAGGCCTTCATTGCCCTGATTACCTTGAACACCCTCATTGCCTTGGTTACCGGTATCACCTTTTTCACCGGCAGGACCTTGAACTACGATAGGGGGTGGCGAGCTAGGCACTGTCACTACATCGGGTTGGTCACAAGCGCTTAGGCTAGCAACGGCTACGAATAAAACAGGAATCAGAAGTAAATTTTTCATTTGAAAATCCTTTAATAATTAATTTTATGAACTGGACGGTTAGCTTGAGCTTTCCGTATATCCAGTGCGGTGTTTGAGTTGCGCCTGGTGCAAAAACACAATAGGCCGATATGGCCGACAATTCGGTGCGCTTGCGAACACAGCAGACAGGTTTATACCGACTTGACCAGGCGTAATGGCGTCGATAACTCGGTAATATTTTCATTCTCTGCGACTGCAATCGCTTTTTCGGAAATAACAGCATCGGTTAAGGCCAGCATTCTGATCATTTTGCAATGCGATGAATCCCAGTATTCGGCAATCGTGGGGATAAATTTTAGTAAGCCAAGATTTTTCGAATCCGGGCCTTCCGGGAACCAAGGCTTGGCGAATGGGGTCCACAAGCGATCAATATAAGGACGTTCGCTAATAATTTCGCCATAGCCTGAGAGTGAAACATAAGTCGCCCGTGTTGAATCAATAAAATTCAAATTCATGGTATCGATTTGTTTTACTTTGCTTGAGCGCGTGTCAGTGAAAAACCACAGCGCACCGCTGCTATCCAATAAAAGTGGAGACATCGGACGGCCAATCAAGGCGCCGCTATCGTTGACTGTGGTAAGCATAGTGACCGTCATATGCTGAATTAATTGGCAAAGCTGCGTGCGTGCGGGGCTGGTTTGTTTTTCGGTTTTCATAAAGCAATCCTGAGTTTCTGGAATGCACATCGCAAACTTATAGATGCCAAGACGCGGGTGCGGTGTGTTTGCTAATGTTTACGGATAATTTCGATAGCGTCCGTGCGCCAGCGCTCATAGCGATTGCTTGATGCGGAGGTAAATTATTTCAGCTGCTAAATCGATCCAGCACAAATTTACCGGTAGCAGCAGACACCGTGCTGGCAAAGGTGCCCCAGGTAACATCGATCAGCGATAGACTGATGGGCCAATTTTTCATGATCGCCAGATTGGTTAAGTCATAAGTGGCGTAGGCGAAAAAGCCAAAGACGGCGGCGTTTATCAAGACCCGGCTCCAATCGGGCGAAACACCGTTGGGAGACACAGCAAAAAATAGTAGACCAATCGGAAATAACACATAAAACAAACCCGCCGCCACCAGATTGGGTTTGGCTGCCATCAAATGGCCAATGCCTTCTTGATACAAGGGCTTGGCAATTACGCCAAGCCAAAGCATATCAATGGCCAGCATTACTAAAAAAATAGCACCATACGCGGCAAGAAATTTAGCCATTATTTTGCAGCCTTATACTTGATTTATGTGTGTCAATAATTATTTCGACGCGCTGCTGCTTAGATCGGTCAATACGTCATGGTCACCCATGCCAATCGGTTTGCTGGCAACAATGGACGCCACCATGCCGAACATTCTTAGCATTTTGCTGCTCGGCGCATCCCAATATTCGGCGGTGTCGGGTGCGAATCTTAATAAGGCAAGATCGGGTGAGTCTGGGCCGTCTGGAAACCATGGCTTGGCGAAGGGAGTCCATAATTGTTTTATTTTTTCTCGGTCATTGTGTATTTCGCCATGGCCCGATAATGAAACATAGGTCGAGTCTGCCTCATTGCTGAAACTCACATTGACATGACGCAGTTGCTCTACTTTTGCCGAACGAAGATCGGTAAAAAACCATAGGGCACCGCTGACATCCATTAATAAGGGTGACATCGGGCGGGTGACTAATGCGCTGTCTTCGCCGGTGCTGGTGAGCAGGGCAACCGACATGTCTTTTATTAAATCAGCCACTTTAGCCAAGTCTGAATGGGTTTGAGTTTCAACTTTCATTTCTGCTCCAATGGGTTTTTTTAATTTTCAATGTTGAATGTAATTTTTATTCGGCTGCCAGCGAATAGTTTATTTTCCGTGCACAGCTAATTATTTTTCAGAAAAAAAGCGACCCTCACGCCTATGTTGGCTATAGGGTCGCTTTTTAGTAAAAACTTCACACTACTTAAGTGTTGCAATAGCCAAATTAGCGGTAAACGTGCTGGCCACTATTTTCTTTCCATTCTTTTTCAAAGAATGCTGCGTCTTCGGCAGAGCGTGCTTTGACGCCCATCAGAATGCCGCCTTGATCAATACCATCTTGATAATGTTTAACGCGTTCTTCCGGAATGCCCAAGCCAATCAACGCGCCCACGACGCCACCGGTTAAGCCGCCTGCGCCCAAGCCTGCTACTGCGGCAGCCGCAGGTCCTGCAATGATTAAGCCAAGACCAGGAATGGCAAGCGTTGTACCGACTGCGGCAATGGCGGCAGCAACGGCACCGAGGGTACCGCCAATGGCGCTACCAATGCCCGCACCTTCAGTGGCTTTGTTTCCAAGCTCGGTTTCTTCGCCAGACGAGAAATGTTTTTTGCGAGTTGCATCCGACATCACCAAATTGACATCGCCTTTGTCGTAGCCACGCTCAGTGACCGAGTTATAGGCGCGCTCGGCACTGTCACGGTCGTTAAACAAACCAGTGATCATGTCAACGCGGTCGGTTTTGATGTTGGGATTGCTGGAATTTAAGTTATCTTGATATTGTGTATTCATATTAACCTCTGATTAAATTTACAAACTTACGTAAATGAATCGCGCTTGCGATGTTTAGTTTTTATGCTGCATGCAAACAATATCGTCGAAGATAATTAATGTCGGTGCGATGACGCGCATAATAAAAATAATTTTTATTTTCTTTTTAGTCGATCAAAGCTGAATAGTTTTTCACAGGGATGTTTTTTACCAAGCAGGCTATCACGCAGTAGTTCAGCACCAATCAGACTATAAGTAATGCCATTGCCGCCGTAGGCCATTGCAAAATGCACGTGCGGCCCGTGCTGTTCGTGCGGGCCGAAAAAAGGCAGGCCATCGTCGGTTTCGGCGAAGGTGCCAGCCCAGGAAAAAGCGATTTTTAGCGGCAAGTCGGGAAACATCTGCTTCACGCGTTTCGCCAGCTTTTCTGATTTACCGGCAACGCGTGCATCGCGGCGTAGGGGAATGTCGACTTTGTCATCTTCGCCGCCAACTAACAAACGCTCGTCAGCGGTGCGTCGCATGTAAAGATAAGGCCGTGCCGATTCCCATACGAGGGTATTTTTTAGTACGCCCAGTTCGCCTGGCATTGGCTCGCTGACAAACGCGTAGCTACTACGGTTGCTGGCAACGCGCTGGTCCAACCATGTTTGGGATTCATAACCGGCGGCAAATATTAAATGTTTGCAGCCAATCACCATGCCGTCTTCGGTTTCAACATGCACACCGCCGCGCACCGTTTTGAAACTGGCAAGTGCCGTGCGCGCATGCACATGGCCGCCCATTTTTTCAACGCGGCCCAGCAGACGATGGGCAAATTGGTAGGGATCAGTTTCTGCCGCAACCGCACTTAGCAAGCCCACTGGGGCGTCAATACCAAAGCGATCATGTAATGTTTGACGATCCAGAATGTCCAGCTTGAAGCCATGGGCTTTGCGTAATTTTCCTTCGTTTTCAAGCTGGCTTTTATGATACCAGCGGCTGGCAAAGTACAAGCTTTGCATCGGCTGAAAATCGATGCCACGCAAACTCTTTGCAATTTTCTGCAAACTGCCAATTGCTTTTTCACAAGCTTTATAAGCGAGTACACCATCAGCTTCACCATATTGCTTGGCTAAGTCTTGCAACTCGGTATCAATTTCATATTGCAATAATGCGGTGCTGGCCGAGCTGCTGCCCCAACCGGCTTCGCGGCTTTCAATCACGCCAACCTTCATGCCTGCGCGCACCAGATGGTCGCTGATTAAAGCGCCGGTAATTCCGGCGCCAACTACCAATACATCGCATTGCAAGTCTTCTTGCAGTCTAGGGTAGGCATGCAGCAGGCCATTTTTTACAACCCAGAAGGGTGACCCGCTTTTCAAATCCATCGAGAAACCCCGTAGTTGGACGAAGGCATATTTGCCGAATACTCGAAAGCTTATATTCCACTAAATGCACTTAACAACAACACTACAAAACCCATGACTGCCAGTAATGCATGCGCAATCATGAGGGGAATGGGTAATGGCAATTGTTTGGCGTGAAACAATAAATTCATTGCCGCTCCGCCCAAGGCCGCCAAACAAAATAAGCCTAAACCGATTTGTGCCATGACAGGAATGCCCGACGTGAGCGCAGCGTATATGAGCAGGGTTAAGCCAGCGGCGGCCAAAAACCCATGACCCATTGCCAGCCATGCGGGCGGTCGGGGGCTTCCGTTAAAACGCATGGCGGCCATTACTAAGCCGCCCGTGGCTGCCAGTGCGAATAATACTGTTGCTGCTTTTAGCATCATCAAACTTTCCATAAATTTCTTCTTGTAAATTACATGTTGATTTGTGTGCTGTAACAATTTGCACGGTCGCAAAATGCGATCAAGCTATGCTGGCACCGAAGGTTTTTTCTCGCGGCTCCAATGTCGGTGTTGTGCGATGGCATTAATAAATTCGCTGGCAACATCGCTGATAGTGGCATCTCGGCCCAACACAATGCCTGGATCTATTTCTTCGTCACCCACAGGATCAGCACCGGCATAGGAGGCATCGACCAATTCACAGCCTTCATTGGTAGCGGCAATGGTTTTGCAGTGTTTGTAAGCTTCATTGATAAAATGGGTTGCTTCTGCGTCGTTCAACAATGCCTTTACACTTTGTGCCCCACCAGGAATGTAAACGGCGTCAAACAAAACCGAACTGGTGGTTAGCAGGCTATGATCTACTTTTATTTCGCTACCATTACTGCCTTTGAGCACGCCGCCTCGTGTCGAAATAATCTTGCTGTGCGCGCCGGCCTTCACCAATGCTTTCTGGATTGTCGCCAATGATTTTTCTTCAACACCATCGGCAGCCAGAATAGCGATCTTACGAGTTTTAATACCACCAACTGGTTTGTTTGCCATACTCAAGGCGTCAGATACCCCAATCGATTTTGGCAAGGGCAGCGGCTGGTAATCATCGGGATTAGCGTCGGCAGGCACACTGTTATTGAGTGGCATACTTGTTTTTTTAGGAACGCTGCAACCTAATCCTTCGGCAACACGGCAGGCCAAACTGATGTCAATATGATTTAGCAAGCCCAGCATGCGTTCTTTTATTTCCTGGGTTTCTACTTTGCCCAATTCAAACTGCAGTGCTTTTACAATATGTTCCTGCTCCCAGTCGGCTTGGCTTTTGAAAAACATGGCAGCCTGACTGAAGTGATCAAAAAATTTCTGGCTTTTGCCACGCACTTTATTGGCATTAATAGTTTCCAAATGACTGACAAAGCCGCCAATATTCGCGCCCGCTTGCATCGGACAACCGCCGCCAAGAGTATTAGGCGAATAGCTAACGCGGCCTTTATTCACCGCTTGACGCATCGAACCATCGCGCTGGTTATTGTGCATGGGAGCAATGCTGCGGTTGATGGGAATCTCGTGAAAATTGGGGCCACCGAGTCGGATTAACTGGGTGTCGGTGTACGAAAATAAACGCCCTTGCAAAAGCGGGTCGTTGGTAAAATCTATACCGGGTACCAAATGACCGGCATGATAAGCCACTTGCTCGGTTTCGGAAAAATAATTGTCGGGGTTTCGATTCAGCACCATCTTGCCAATGCGTTGCACTGGCACCAACTCTTCTGGGATGAGTTTGGTCGGGTCGAGTAAGTCAAAGTCAAAATTATGTTCGTCTTCGTCGGCCACAATTTGTACGCCAAATTCCCATTCCGGGTAATCGCCGTCTTCAATCGCTTGCCATAAATCACGACGGTGAAAGTCCGGGTCTTGGCCGGAAATTTTCAATGCCTCGTTCCACACCACTGAATGCACACCCAAAAGCGGTTTCCAATGAAATTTTACGAAGCTCGACTTTCCTTCGGCGGTAATAAAACGAAAGCTGTGCACGCCAAAGCCTTCCATCATTCGCAGGCTTCGCGGAATGGCTCGGTCAGACATCACCCACATAATCATGTGCATCGATTCGGGCATTAATGAAATAAAGTCCCAGAAGGTGTCATGTGCCGAAGCAGCTTGCGGAATTTCGTTGTGAGGTTCGGGTTTTACCGCATGAATTAAGTCAGGGAATTTGATAGCGTCCTGAATAAAAAACACAGGCATATTGTTGCCAACCAAATCGTAATTACCCTCCTGGGTATAAAACTTGACTGCAAAGCCGCGCACATCGCGTGCCATGTCAGACGAGCCGCGAGAACCCGCTACGGTAGAAAAGCGAACAAACACTGGCGTTTTCACTGATGGGTCTTGCAAGAATGCGGCCTTTGTTAAATGCGCCTGCGATTCATACACTTGGAAATAGCCATGAGCAGCAGCCCCGCGTGCATGCACGACACGTTCCGGAATTCGCTCGTGATCGAAATGGGTAATTTTTTCTCGAAGAATAAAATCTTCCAGCAAACTGGGGCCGCGTTCGCCCAATTTTAACGAGTTTTGATCATCGTTAATTCGCACGCCTTGGTCTGTTGTCAGGTATTGATCGCTGCCGTCCTGGACAAATTGTGCGAGGTCGGCAGTCTTGGCATCAACAGCTCGTTTATTCTTGGGCATGATCGTTCTTCTTGTGTGATTCAGGTTCGAACAATGCGCGTGTAGTTAAATAATATCTGTGCGAAATCACACATAAAATGTGGAATAGTGCTAGTTTATTTTTGGTAAAAAGTGAGGTGTCGCTAATGCAATCTGGCAATAAAATAAAGAGCACATGCGACTGCCTAATTATCGGAGCAGGGCCAGCGGGCCTGGTCGCTGCAATATATTTATCACGGTATCGCCGTCATGTAAGACTGCTCGAAAGTGGTGAAAGCAGAGCGACCAACATTCCCTTGTCGCGCAATGTGCCGGGATTTCCCGACGGCATTTCCGGAGTCGATTTTCTTCAGCGCCTGCGTTTGCAAGCCCAAAATGCCGGCGTTGTCATAGAAAAAGTCAAAATTAAGGAGCTGGAAAAAGCACCGGAATTTTTTATAGCCAAGATCGGTAACAAACAAATCAAGAGTTGTTCGGTGTTGTTGGCCACCGGTGTAATCGATAATGTCACGCCCGCTAATTTGCCCATTGAAGCCACCATGAACGGACAGGTCAGATGGTGCCCTGTATGCGATGGCTATGAATCAACTGACCGCAGTGTGGTGCTGATCGGTGAAGCCAAGCATGGAGTAGAGCACGCACTTTTCCTGCGTACTTATACCCGACAATTAAGCCTGGTTATTCCGCCAGATTGCGGCGTGTTGGGAAGAGCTGGGCGCCAGCAACTAAGAAATGCCGGCATCACTCTAATTGAAAAAAAACCTGCGCGCGCCACGTTTTCATTACCCGAAACAGGTAATCAATTGTATTTTGGCGATGGAAGCTCATTGGCGTTTGATGTGTTGTATCCGATGACTGGCGGCCATGCACGGTCTTCCCTGATAACCAGCATGGGCGTGCGTTGCGACAGGTATGGCGGTATAAAAGTAGGCAGTGACCAGCAAACCAATATTCGTGGACTCTATGCGGCTGGTGACGTTGTATGTTCCTTGAAACAAATCAGTGTTGCGGTATCGGAAGGTGCCATTGCCGCTACGGCTATCCACAACCACTTGCCGAGGAATTTTCGTTAACTAAATATTTTTATGATATGCCAGTGCTGCGCCGCACCTCGCGTAGGAGCGCTCACGAGCGCGATGAATTTTTAATCTGCGGTATCAATAAAATATACATCATTGTGATGAAGTGGGGTGGCAAACTATTTTCTTTGTCGCAGAGCTTTCGCGTTCGTGAGCGCTCCTGAGCGGAGGGCGCAAATAGTTGCTTTGTCGCAGGCTTCTCGCGCTCGTGAGCGCTCCTACGGGTTAAGTATTTAGGCAGTTTGAAGAACTTATTGCAGCATGCCATCAAGTAAATTTAAAGTTCAACGGGGGCTATTACGCCCGACTCCAGCATGGCAGCAACCTCTGAAGCCACTACCGGCGCGCTGAACATATAGCCTTGGCCTTCTTCACAATCGCGGACCTGTAAAAATGCAAGCTGCACTTGATTCTCAATACCTTCAGCGACGACTCGCATTTTTAGGCTATTGCCCATGCCGATGATCGCACTAACAATAAAACCATCATCGCTTACAGACACTATTTCTTTCACAAAAGACCGATCAATTTTCAGCACATCAATGGGAAATTGCTGCAAATAACTCAAGCTGGAATATCCGGTGCCAAAATCATCGACAGCAAGTTGAACACCGAGTTTTTTCAGATTGTGAAGTATCGCTCGAGTGGATTCTGCATCGCGCATCAAAACACTTTCCGTTATTTCGAGTTCCAGGCAACTGGCATCAAGACCGGTTTCATTCAAAATACTGCTAACGCCTTCAAAAAATCCCGCCTGACGAAACTCCAGTGCAGAAATGTTGACAGCAATCGTCATTGGAGCCTTGCCGTTATCCAGCCATTGCTTTGCCCGGGTACAGGCTTCTCGTAAAACCCAATGACCAATAGGCACAATCAAACCACTATCCTCTGCGATTTGAAGAAACCGGTCAGGAAAAACAACACCCCATCTCGGATGTGCCCAGCGTAACAAGGCTTCGACACCCGTGATCGCGCCTGTTCTTAAACTGAACTTTGGTTGGTAGTGCAAAACAAATTCGTTTTTTTCCAGCGCCAGTCGCAGGCTCGCTTCAATGAATTGCCGTTCCACTGCCACGGTATTCATTTGACTGCGGAAAAACTGGTAATTATTCCGGCCATTGTCCTTGGCATGGTACATAGCCGTGTCGGCACTCTTGACCAGAGTCTCGGCATCCGTACCGTCCTCAGGATAAACACTAATACCGATACTGGTCGTAATATGCAGTTCGCTTTTTGACATACGGTGCGGCAATGACATTGCGGAAATAATTTTTTCTGCAATTAATGCGGCATTGTTTTCATCTTTGTTGTTGGCCAATAAAATCACGAATTCATCGCCGCCCTGGCGGCTGACAGTGTCTGTGCTACGCACACATTCTTTCAATCTATTGGTCACTGATTGAAGCAGTAGATCACCGGTCGCATGTCCCAGCGAATCGTTGATATGCTTGAAATTGTCCAGGTCAAGAAATAATAAGGCCAGTTGCGAACCGTTGCGTTTCGCTGACGAAATTGCCTGTGCAATTCGATCGTTCAATAATATTCGGTTGGGTAAGTTGGTCAGAAAATCATGATGTGCCAGATGCGTCATTTTCATCGTCATGGCTTTGGTTTCGCTCACATCATGAAAGACGATAACCGCGCCCGCCAGGTTTCCAGACAGGTCATGAATGGGCGAAGCAGAATCCTCAATGGCCGCTTCACTGCCGTCCTGGCGAACCAGCAGGGTATTGGCAGGTAAGCCGACCGGTTCGTCTTTTTGCAATACCAGCTCCACAGTGTTGCGTGTAGGTTGCCTGGTTTCACTGTCGATAATCTTGAAAATATCGGCGATCGGTTGCCCCATTGCCTGTGCAGCCGACCAGCCTGTTATGTTTTCGGCGGCAACATTCAGATAGTCAACAGTGCCTGAATTGTCAGTACAAATAACGGCATCGCTGATCGAATTGAGCACAATTTCTGCTCGTGCTTTTTCCTGCAATAAATTTTCTTCAACGGCTTTACGTTGAATCATATTGCGTAAACCTTGGGGAACCAGATAGTTTTTGAAATGTCCGCGCGTCAAGTAACCTTGGGAGCCGTATTCCACCATTTCAATTGCCAGTGGCTCGTCGTCGTCGGCGCAAAGTGTCATGATGGGCGTTTGCGGAGCGGCGGCCAGCAGCCGATCAAATGTTTCTATTCCGTCGCTGTCGGGCAAAGCCAGATCTGCAAGAATGGCGTCCACGTCGCCTTTTGCCAGTCGCTCAATGCTGTCGGCAAGGTTGCGTATCCACTCAAGCTTGAATGGACCATCGGTTGCTTTGCAAAGCGCTTCCTGAAGCGTTTGAGCGTCTTCGGGGTTGTTAGTTACAACAAGAATTTTATTTGCCATGCCGCAACATTGAATGATGTTCAGTATTTATTCAGTGCGTTTACACACAAAGTGTTATTTATTTTCAGCCTAAACAATCCAGTCATAAAATACTATTTTAAGTACTAGCATGGCTTTGGTTGCCGACATTGGCATCAATGACTTGTGCAGATTATTGTCATTGTGCGTAGCTGAATACAATGCGGCAAAGTCGGTCTCTATTTTACTCACGCCTGGGCCATTCGATTCTTTGCATGCTGGCGGCACCGGTAACGGTTTTAGGGCCCCAACTACTTCTATTGATAACGTGCATCCTTGCCATGCATCGCAGATATCCATCGTGCAATTTGCAGTAGTTCTATATCGCCTTCGGTTTTAACGTATTGATATTAAAGAACTAAATATTTGGCACGTAATGTGTAACAGATATAGCGACGGGTACCCCCTTACTCGATAATCAGGTGATGTTTATGTCTTTCATTCCATACGCGCCACAACACAATGGTTTACTGGCTGCTTTTTCGTCAGAAACAATGAGTCGCCTATTTCCGTCTTTAGAATTAGTACTGCTAAAACGTGGCGATGTCTTGCATGAGTCTGGTGATGCTCGTCGTAATGTCTATTTTCCGATCGACTGTGTTATTTCATTATTGCGTGACACCGAGAACGGCGGATCGGCCGAAATATTAATGGTAGGCAATGAAGGCATGGTAGGTGTTTCATCACTCATGGGGGACGATTACAGCCCATGGCGTGCCGTGGTTCAAAACGCTGGTTTTGCTTATCGTTTGCTGGGTCATAAATTGAAAGACGAATTTAATCGTCACGGTGATGTGTTGAAATTGATGTTGCGTTATACCCAGTCGCGAATTGTACAAATGTCGCAAACCGCTGCGTGTAATCGTCATCACTCGATTGATCAACAAGTCTGCCGCTGGCTATTGCAATCATTAGACCGATTGTCTGGCACCAATACCATTACCATTACTCAAGAGAGCTTGGGTAACGCACTGGGAGTAAGGCGTGAAGGCGTGACAGTGGCCGCTTGCAAGCTTGATAAATTAGGTCTTATTAAATATAGCCGAGGAAAAATTACGGTTGTAGATCGCAAAAAATTAGAGCAGCTCAGTTGCGAATGTTATGCAGTTGTACGAAAAGAAACTAATCGACTGTTACCTGTGGCTCATCGCAATGAGCAGTCAGTGCAGTCTTGGGGCAGAAATTTTTTACCCAAGATTGAAAGATCTTTTACAACCCTGAGTTCAAATGAACTTGCCGCTGCTTAAGCATCAAGTTAAGCAGAGCTCTGTATAGCGTTGATAGGAATTAAAGCGCTGTCAATAAAAAACGCCGAGCAAGCTCGGCGTTTTTTTGTAATACCCAACAACTCAGAGTAGTTCGGTATGTTCAAAGCCTGGAGCTAAATAGACGTGGTGAATCCAAACGCCACCTTTGCCGTCTGGCACTGCCCACATTTCATCAAACACGCCTTTACGGATGCGTGAGCCCATGGCGATATCACCGGCCATAGCGTTTTGCAGAGCGGTTACCTTGGTCGCTGCGAGTGTGGTGCTGTAACTGTTGTAGCTATCAGTGTGACTATATTGTGCTGCCAGTTGGTCATAATCATGTTGGTTAGGCGCAGTGCTTGTGGCCGACTGTGAGTAGTCCATACAGGTATTTTGACTGGTGCCATCTTCACTGGTATGACCCAAGCCAAAAGTATGGCCCATTTCTTGACACATCACGTGGCGGCGCTCATTTTGACTGGCGAATGAAGACGCATAGCTATCATTCATTTTTGAGGTGCCTTGGCTGATATGGCCGTTAGAATCCAAGTTGATGGATGCCAAGCCGAGCCAACCGTTATTGCCGTATGCAGCATTGCATGAACGTACTTTGCCTACGATGGCGGTACAACGCTTGCGAGAGGTACTAGTGCTGACACCAGTAACAACGGTCAAATCAAATTTGCTTGATTGTGACCACTGCGAGGCGGCGAGGTTTAATTCGTCATCCCAATCAGAGGTGTTGCTGTCAACCACTTGAAGCGTGAAAGAAGAACCGGTGCGAGCCCAATGATAGTTATTCCAAGTATGCGATGCGAAGGCAGATACGGAAAGTGCAGCAATGCCGATAGCGAGTGCGCTTTTGGCGATAAGTTTTTTCGAAACCATAGCTTTATGTCCCCAGAAATATAGAAATAAGTGTGATGATTTTTCGTCAGCCCGAGCACATCATCATTGGGCCGAAACGACCATAAGCCCGAATGTTACAGAATGCAACATTCGGACTCGTACGGCTCTATGTTGCAGTGCGCAAAGCTTGTCATAACGGGCTATGCTCAAGTGTATTTTGTTCAGTTTAATTAATTATTAATCAGCGAAAGCCAAAATGCGCAGACTGCAGCCATGCTGCTGGTTAGCGAGCCGCGGTCGTGTGTTTTTTTATTTTCCAAAGGCAGTAGCTTGGAATGATTAACCACTGAAAAATTGGCGCTAGGCCAACATCAAACCACGGAATGATCGGCATCAGATCCGAATAGGCCCAGGCGCCGTTAGCGATATTCATGCGTTCGCTATAAATCGTATAAATAAGTCCTGCAATCACAACCCAGGCACTCATCAGAAAAGACTGCGCTTTTGGCCAATCACTATTGCCAAAGATCACCAGGCACAAGACAAGCGCGGTGATGGCAATGACAACATCACCGGCGGTGCAGTGGATAACTGCAAAGGCAATAGTAGTTGGCGTTGCTGTGCGCCAGAGAGTGTAGAGCGGCAGCTGGGCAATCTCCCAAACAAGATTAAGCCCAGCTACCATAAGTACATAAGAGCGTAGTGCCGAATGCCATGTTTGCGCTTTCATCTAGTGATCCCTGTGCAATCGAGCACGAAGGGATCTTGGCATTAATTTACAAGTCGATCTATACCGATTATTTTGACATCGGCATAGGTTTTTTGGTCGATTTTATCCACTGATCAAGTTCGGCAATTTCTTTTTTCTGTGCAGCTATGATTTTAGTTGCCATAGCGCGTAGCTTCGGGCTTTTGCCATTCTTTAATTGAGCCTGCGACATATCAACGGCCATTTGGTGATGCGTGCGCATATTCACCGCAAAATCATAATCCACATTACCAGTCATGGACATGCCTTCCTCGTGTTTCATTCCGCCCATCTCATTCATGGCTTCCATGTGTTTCATGTCGTCCATTTTGGAATGATCCATTGGCATGGTGGGCACCGGTTTTGTGGCCGCTTTCATGGGTTCAGCGGCACCTGCCCACAAAGGAACAATGGCCAAAATGCTCGCAAGGGTAAGAGAAACACTTAATGCAAAGATTAAACGCTTGGATGGGCTTTCTTGTAGTTGAGGTGACATGGTAAATCTCCAGATAGGGCCGCAGCTGAGGGAGGTGTTCGCGCGGCATGTAGTCGCTTAAAAAGTCTGCTAACAGGTTTTGCGTTTTATGTAGGCTTGAATTTACTGCTACAGCTCATTGCAATCTGTTCGCTGGCACACTTAGTGAGGCTCCGGTTAATTGCTAATACCGCATAGGAGGAGTCCTTGTCCTTGGTCTTGTGAGTAACCCTATGGCTAGTGGCTTGGAATTGCTTGCATGATTAGCGATAAATCCAGCCGGTAGGAGCGCCTGCTTGCTGCCCCCAAGCCTGCTCGCATGCCTAGGGCGCAGCAAGCAGG
>JAYSXB010000050.1:0-14036 GCA_043717775.1 Arenimonas sp. | reverse complement strand
TAGCCTTTAACATCAACTCGAAACGATACTGCATCGCCTGTTCAGCCTACATGCTTAGCCTGACCTGTTCAAATGCACGAGGAAGGGGATTTATCGAGTAATAATTCAGCATGCAGGAGCGATGGTTTTTAACAGACGAATGTAATGAAATAAAAAAATTATCATCCCCGAATGCACTTTTCGGGGACTTCTCAACTTCGCCAACCATTCGCGCCTGACGGACGCTCCCACGGAATGTGTTGTCCCGAGTCCCGAGTGCTGCTTTACTTACTTCACACCCAACTGCTGAAACATAAATGCATACACTTCCGAAGTTTCCTTGAAGCGCTGGAAGCGACCGGATTTGCCGCCGTGACCGGCTTCCATATTGACGCGGAAAAGTAACGGATTGGCATCGGTTTTTTTCGCACGCAAACGTGCGACCCATTTTGATGGCTCGAAATATTGCACTTGCGAATCATGCAAGCCGGTGCCGATATAGAACGATGGATAATTTTTTGCTGCCACATTGTCATAAGGCGAATACGACAACATGTAGTCGTAGTATTTCTGTTCTTTGGGGTTGCCCCACTCGTCAAACTCATTGGTGGTGAGCGGAATACTTTCATCGAGCATGGTGGTGACCACATCAACGAAAGGCACCTGAGCAATAATCAGATGGTATTTTTCCGGCGCCATATTGGCGATTGCGCCCATCAACAAACCACCGGCACTACCGCCTTGCGCGGCAACGCGATCTTTGGAGGCATAACCTTCTTTCACCAAAAAATCGGTGACGTCGATAAAATCGGTGAAGGTGTTTTTCTTGTTCAATAACTTGCCGTTGTCATACCAGGCGCGACCCATTTCCTGTCCGCCACGAATATGCGCAATCGCGTACACCATGCCACGATCAAGCAGACTGACGGCAGTCAAACTAAAGCGTGGGTCGGTCGATAAACCATAACTACCGTAGGAATATTGCAACATCGCAGCAGTGCCGTCTTTCTTGAAGCCTTTGCGATAGACCAATGACACCGGAATTTTGGTACCGTCACGAGCCGTTGCCCACACACGTTCAGTGACATAATTATTCGCATCAAAACCGCCTAATACCGGCTCTTGTTTTAATACTTTCTTTTCACCGGTTTTGACATTGACCTCAATCGTGCTGGCAGGTGTCGTCATCGAGTTATAGGTATAGCGCAGCCAATCGGTATCGGGCTCCGCATTCACGCTGAGCGCCATGGTGTAAGCCGGTTCATTACTTTTCACTTCACTCGGATTTTTACCTTCTAAATTAAAGTAACGAAGTTTTTGCAGGCCATCGGAACGCTCTTCAACCGCGATGAAATTTTTAAAGACGGCAAAGCTGTCAATAAAGGTATTTTTGTCGTGGGCAATCAATTCTTTCCATTGATTACGATCGCCCCATTTGCTGTCGGGTGCAATCATTAAACGATAATTCGGCGCATCCCAATTGGTACGAATCACCCAGCGGCCATCCAGATGGTCGGCTTCATATTCAAAATCACGTTGCCTTGGCGCCAGCACATCAAACTTTTTCGGCTGCGTTGCCAAAGCACAGCGCTGCTCTTTGCTAACGGTGCTTTCAAGCGAAATGCAAATGTATTTATCAGAAGTAGTACGGCCAATCCCCATGTAATAGCTATCGTCTTTTTCTTCGTACAGCAGCGCCGCTTTTTTCACGTCATCGCCCAACATATGCGCCTTGACGCGTTTGCTGAGCAGCGTTACCGGGTCTTTTTCAACATAGAGCAAGGTTTTATTATCATCGGCCCACACCAGATTGGGCTCGGCGTCGGTGATAATGTCTTTATAGGTTTCGCCCGTTTCAAGATTTTTAACTTTAATCACATACTCACGGCGGCCATTAGTGTCTTCGGCATAGGCCAGTAATTTATTGTCCTGGCTCACCACCCAATCGCCGACTTGAAAAAATTCTTTGCCGGCCGCCATGGCGTTGCCATCGAGCATTATTTCTTCGGCGGCTTGCATCGTGCCTTTACGACGTGCATAAACCGGATAATCTTTGCCTGGCTCGTAACGCGTGTAATACCAGTAATCACGTTCGAAATATGGCACCGAACTATCGTCCTGTTTTACCCGGGCAATAATTTCCTGATAAATTTTTTCCCGTGAATCTTTTAGCGGTGCCATCAAACTATCGGCGTAAGCATTTTCTGCATTGAGATACGCCAGCATTTCCGGATTCTTGCGGGTGTCGTCACGCAACCAGTAATACTCGTCCTGGCGCTTGATGCCATTAGGGCCCTCAACTTCGTAAGGCTTTTTAGCCGCCACTGGCGGGCTTGCATTGCTTGCTGATGCAGGGTTTTCAGCTCCTTCCGTGCCACCGGCTTGATCACCCGGACTACGGCCGCAGCCAGACATCAACACAACACCAATGGCAACGGAAAGCGGTAAATAAGGTTTCACAAGATTTCTCCCAAGGCTTTATAAAACAACACCCGAGGCATTGCACGGGTGTTGTTTTGAAGATGAATACGGCTAATTTATTTTACAAATAATTTTTCTTTCAGAAACGTATAAGCCAAGGCTTGCATGTAAGCGGTTTGCTCATTGTTTGCAGCGCCGCCATGGCCACCTTCGATATTTTCATAGTAAGTAACGTCATGACCCTGCTCTTTCATGCGCGCCATCATCTTGCGGGCATGGCCGGGATGCACGCGGTCGTCTCGGGTTGATGTGGTGAATAATACCGGCGGGTACTTCACGTCTTTCTTTACGTTTTGATAAGGCGAAAACGTCTGGATAAATTTCCAGTCATCGGTGTCGGGGTTGCCGTATTCGGCCATCCACGAAGCACCGGCCAGCAATTTGTTATAACGCTTCATATCCAGCAAGGGCACTTGGCAAACCACCGCGCCAAATAATTCGGGATACATCACGGTCATATTGCCCATCAACAAACCGCCATTACTGCCACCTTGCATACCCAAATGTTTCGGGCTGGTTACTTTTTTGGCGATTAAATCTTGCGCTACCGCTGCGAAATCTTCATAGGCACGATGACGCTTTTCCTTCAGCGCCGCTTGATGCCAACGCGGGCCATATTCACCGCCGCCACGAATATTCGCCACCACGTAAACGCCGCCTTGGGTTAGCCACGCACGGCCAACGGTGGCCGAATAGTTGGGCGTCAGCGATATTTCAAAACCGCCATAGCCATAAAGCAGAGTCGGATTTTTTCCATCACGCCTGATATTTTTATTCGACACCATGAAATACGGTACTTTGGTGCCGTCTTTTGAAACTGCAAAGAATTGCTCAATCTTCAAATCTTTCGCATCAAAAAATGCAGGCAGTTGTTTCAAGGTTTCCGGAGTTTTTCCGATTGTTCCCATCATCAAAGTAGTGGGCGTGACATAGTCAGTGACCGTCAGAAAATAATCATCGGAATCTTCAGGATCAATACCTGAAGCACTAACGGTGCCAAAACTCGGTGCGCCTTTGAGCGGTTCGCGGGTCCAGCTTTTGCCATCGTTCTTCAATACATATAGACGGTTTTTGACGTTATCGAGCACGTTCAGAATAAAATAATTCTTCGTCGGGCTGAAGCTAACAAACGACGTGGTGTCGCTCGGTTCAAACAGAATGTCGAAGTTACGTTCGCCTTTCATGAATGCATCGAATTTAGTGACGATTAAAGAACCGGCCGCATAAGTCTTGCCGTTCGCAGTGTAAGGCTCACGCAGTTCCAGACTTAGCCATTCGCGATAGACCGATTTGTTGGCAGAATTGGGTGCATCGACTTTCGTCAAACTGGCATCGGCATTACGGTAATAAAGTTCGTCGTTATAAAACGCGATATTTCTTGAAACGAAATCTCTTTCAAAGCCCGGCGTATCGTCGTGGTAGGCGCCTACGCCCAAGTCACTCATCTGCCCTTCATACAGTGTTTTGGCTTCGCTCATGGCAGTGCCACGCGTCCAGGTTTTGGCGATGCGGGCATAGCCCGACTCGGTCATGGAACCCGCGCCGAAATCGGTTGAAACATAGACCGTATTGGCATCAATCCAGCTTAGGCTGCCCTTGGCCTCGGGCCGGAAAAATCCGCCCTTCACCCACTGTTTATTATCGAGATTAAATTCACGCGTCACATCGGCATCAGCACCGCCGCGCGAAAGTGCAATCAAACACTGCGTATACGCAGGGCGCAGGCAATTGGCGCCATGCCAAACCCAGTTTTCTTTTTCAGTTTTATTGAGCGCATCAACATCTAGCAACAGTTCCCATTGTGGCTCGGCTTTTTTATATTCCGCCAACGTTGTCCGGCGCCAAATACCGGCCGGGTTGGCTTTGTCGCGCCAAAAATTATAGTAGAAATTACCTTGTTTATTGACATAGGGAATTCGTACATTGGAATCAAGAATGCCGCGAATATCGTCTCGCAACCCTGCAAATTCCGGTTGTGCTTCAAGTGCCTTTTTGGAATCGGCATTTTGTTCTTTTACCCATGACAGCGCTTTTTCGCCAGTCACGTCTTCCAGCCAAAGATACTGGTCTTCTGCTGATGCCTGAGTTTGTGCAATTACTGCTGTTGCCATAGCGGTCGAAAACAATAAAGCCATTGATGAAAGACGCATACCTTACTCCTTATACCAAGCCTGACAAACTAACACGCTGGCGGCCAAGGGCACGTATGACGAAAGTCATGGGTTTTACGGTTCTAGGCGGCACGCTGGGGGTTTCGACGAATATTCGATTTGCCAAATCGTTTGCGGCGAGCTTGCACGAACGAAGATTGCCCGCGACGACGTGAAGGACTGTTGACGAGGGCAGTCTGCCACGCCGCCGCAAAGCGGTAACGATGAATAACCAACAATATGCAAATGGGGGTCGCGATTAACCACAGCCAGGTTTTTCCCAGCCATTCGGAGCTGGCGAAGGTTTCCGGGAAAATCATCAGGGCTAGCGTGGCGACTATCAAAGCCTGCCAGCTGCAACGTGAGATAAGGTCTTTATCAATCGGGCTATTCATGGCGCTCTCCTGTGGTCTGGACACAGATTGCAAGAGCGGTTTCTCAAAACCTGAGATTTGTGCACGCTACCTTCAGCTGGCTTGATGCATTGTGTGAAGAAGGAGTGCCAACATGCACAAATCAATCGCCCGCTACTTTCTGTTTTTTATCCTGGGGTTCACCGCAATGAATAATCTCAATGCCGCCGAAACCACCGCGCCGATTGATCTGGAGCGCTATATGGGGCGCTGGTATGTCATTGCCAATATCCCGTACTTCCCAGAACGCGGCAAAGTGGCGACTTACGATGAATACATACTTCGCGCAGATGGCCGTATCGATAATATTTTTGGCTTCAAAAAAAGTTTTGATAAAAAAGAAAAAAAATGGAATGCATTAGCCACCGTTAAGCCCGATACCGGCAATAGAAAATGGACCATTAAATTTTTTGGCCTACTCAATGCCGATTACGAAATTCTTGAAGTCGCCCCGGATTATTCCTGGGTAATCATTGGTCACCCGAAACGTGAAATGGGCTGGGTGATGGCGCGTGATGCCAATATGGACGATGTTTTATACGGCACGCTGCTCAAAAAATTCGAAAACTACAACTACAAAACCACAAGTTTCAAACGCGTGCCGCAATTCAAAGAACAAGTCGGCAAGCCAGGGTTCCAATAATCCCTGTGCAGGAGCGGTGTAAGCCGCGAAAAATCTGCGAAAATCTCCACCCCGGAAAACACGCCTCGTTATATTTCCTGACAAATATTACCCATAAACCCCGACTGCACGATTGAATTGAATATTAAATACTAGTCCCTGCTGCGATTTTCGCATTGTATGGATCGTGATGAAAATGGGGTTTGATTCGCCAGGGAATAAAGCGCTGCGTCGTGGGCGCTGCTCAATACCCTTTCAAATTTATCTGATTACATTTACCACTTTGAATCGGCAAGCCTTTTTTTATGAAAATCATCTTACTGCCAATGCTTTCTGCATTGCTCTCAACCACGATGCTTTGTGGATTGACGCAAAAGTATTGTGCTGGGGCTGATGCCGGCCCATGTCCATTTACTGGTGCAATTGGGCGAGAATGAGGAATTGTCAAAATTGATAGAGCGCTTGAAATCAAACACGTCTCGTTTTGTAAATCGTGAAATGGATCGAAATGGTGCACTATGGCAAAAAGGCTATCACGACCGTGCAGTAAGATCTGAAGATTACGTTCAAGCGGTTGCGCGGTATGTAGTGATGAATCCAATACGTGCCGGGCTTGTTAAAAGTGTTGGAATGTATCCTTATTGGGATGCAGTTTGGTTATAGGGATGTATTCGCAAATGACAGAGGCCGCCTTTGGAATGGAGATTGTCGCAGGTTTTTCGCGGCTTACACCGCTCCTACGGCGCTCCTACGCATACATCAATATGGCATTCTGGTTAGTGCTGTCATTGCAATTTTATGGCCGAGTTCGATCATTTCTTTTCCACGCCAATACTCGTGAAAGTTACAGCTCTCGCGTGGAATTTGGATCAGCATGTCAGGGGGGTCTTGTGCCAATTGCAGGCGGCTCATTGCGGCATGCATGGTGTCGAGTGATTGCGACATCAGCTCCATCACGCTGCTTTGACTCTTGGCAACCGGATAATTTTTTTCGTCGCCATTCCACAAAGTAGCCAAGCGTTCACGCAGGCTGACATGATCTTGTTCTTCGGATTCCTGCTGGGCGTACACATCAACACCGTAGGCCGCTGCCAATGCCTCGTCGTCTTCGCAGGCTTCCTCGGCATTTTCTTTATCTCGATCCATCGCGGGACGCCAATGTACGGGGCCGTTTACATCGACAGCAATCACTCGGTCAACCGTCATCTGCCGAGTTGGCGCCATCGGAACCGGTGATAACAAACCGCCATCAACTAATTCACGGCCATTGATTCTGTGCGGCGTTAATAACATCGGAATGGCAATCGATGCACGAATGGCATCGAATAATTTTCCACGGCTCAACCATACCTCGCGCTGATTTTTAAGGTCGGTAGCGATAGCCGTAAATTCGATCGGTAAATCTTCAATTTTATAATCGCCTACTAGTTCTCTTAGTACACCAATAATACGATCACCTTTGATCAAGCCCTGATTGCCAAAACTGAAATCCAGCAAACGCAAGACGTTGGATTTTTCCAGTGACGAAGTCCAGTCTTTATATTCCTGCAAGCGACCGGCCGCATAAACCCCGCCCACCAAGGCACCCATAGAACAGCCGACGACGGCTTGGATGGTAAAACCTTCAGAAACCAATGCTTCAATCACACCAATATGTGCCAAGCCACGGGCACCGCCGGAGCCAAGTACGAGTGCAATATTTCTTCCGTTACTCATGGGGTTACCTGGAATCGTATGCCGACATCGTCAATTGCAACAAGGACTGGATTTGTGCCCGCAAACTTGCAGGCTCGGTAATTTCTGCATCTGCACCATAACGCAAAATATCCATCAATAATTCTTTGGCATTGCTATAAGGCAAACGCAGTTCATAGCGGCCATCGGACAAAAACCGGCCTTCCTGCTTGGAATGCCAATGTTCGTCAGCTACCCAGCGCGCAGCTTTGGCAGAAAATACGATCGTGGCCGTACCTTTTGGCGTACCGGAAAAAATACCGTAGCTCGAGGCTAGATGGCTGTCGAGCTCCTGCTCGGATAAATCTTTTGCAGCGTCATCCAGCATTTTCGCATGCGAAATTCTATCCACCGAAAAACTACGCAGACCATCGCGTTCGTGATCGTAGGCATCCAAATACCAGTTGTCACGATAATGCGTTAATCGTTGTGGCGATACCGTACGATGCGTCGCTTGATTGGTCGAGCGCGCCAGATAATCAAAACTCAGTTGCTGGCGTTCAAGCACGGCCGTTGCCACCATCCGGAAACCCGCATCATCGCGTTTACGAACGCCAGCTCCCAACACGCGAATACGTTCCAGCGGCCATCTTTTTCCTTGTGAATGTTCGGCGAGCAAACTGTCAATTCGGGTTTTCAGTGGTGCCAGCGCTTTCGCCAACACACCGTCACTGGTACGTGCCAATAATTGCTGTGTTGCCACCAATGCGTGCAGTTCATCCGAACTTAACCACAGGCCGGGCAATTCAAAACGCTCGGCTTCTTTTTCGTTATATTGCACACCGCGCTCGGGATCAAGCTCAATCGGCGCCATTAAAACATCGCGCAAAAAAGCGATATCGCGATACAAAGTCGCGCGCGAACACTGCAAATCTTCTTGCAGTTTTTTTAACGAAATAGGATAGCGCGCGACTTTAAGTTGGCGATGTAAAGCGGCGCGGCGCTCGTTGGAGTTCATTGGTAAAAAGATCCATGGTCAAACTAGTAGAAGATTGACACTTGCTGTGCCATTTTCCAAGCCCTGTAAATGAATGTTTAATATTAGCTCCAGAGCAAGGGCCAATATCTTGAAAACTAAGGCTTAAGTCAAACACACTATTGGAGCGGAAATAGCTCTTAATCGAACTACAGGCTGTTACGCCGCAGACTAAATCCCCGCAACTTGCCTCACCCGCAAAGTGCGTGCCTAGCAGCTAGAGACATTCCAAGGTATTGAGTTGCGTTTTCAGAGAATGTTTAGTTACTTATATTCGGAAAACAAAAGCCCTCGTGGCAAAACTTTTTTTGCTTATGTTCGGCATCTAGTTCATTAGACCAACTGCACTAGCTTTATGACATGCAACAACAACCTGCTCAGCCTGATCTTTACTTAAGTGCGGGCCAATCGGCAGGCTCAACACTTCCGAGTGCAATCTTTGACTGATTGGATAATTATTGCCATTAAAAGCAGAATTTGCATAGGCGCCTTGCTGCCATGGTGGCGTTGGATAATGGATAAGTGTTTCAATGCCTTGCTCACGTAAAAAAGATTGCAAAGCATCGCGCTGCCTGCATTGCACCACAAATAAGTGCCAAACAGGATCCGCACCGTCTGCGATTACCGGCAAACCTAAACCGGTGCCTTGCAATGCATTTGAATAAAATGCGGCATGTGATTTACGTCGGGCATTCCACTCATCAAGTTTAGCCAGCTTGATACGCAGCATTGCTGACTGCAACTCATCAATTCGGCTATTGGTTCCTGCCATTTCATGAACATATTTTTTTCGGCTACCGTAATTACGCAACATGCGAACTTTTTCAGCCAGAGCATCGTCATTGGTGGTAACTGCACCAGCATCGCCAATCGCCCCAAGATTTTTTCCCGGATAAAAGCTAAAGCCTGCAGCAATACCAAGACCCCCGGCTCTTTTATTTTGATAGCTTGAACCATGGGCTTGTGCGGCATCTTCAATTACGTAAAGTCCATGCTGTTTTGCAATGGAATTTATGGCATCCATTTCGGCACATTGTCCATACAAATGCACTGGCATGATGGCTCGGGTTTTTGTTGTTATCGCCGCTACAATTTTTTCAGGGTCTAGGTTGCAAGTACCTGCACGTGGCTCAACGGGAACAATGCTTGCACCTACCTGGCTAACACCTAACCAAGTCGCAATAAACGTATTGGCGGGCACGATGACTTCGTCACCAACGCCAATTTCTAGTGCACGCAGAATTAAATGCAAGGCATCCAGACCATTGCCAACGCCTAATGCATGCTTGGTACCGCAATATTGCGCAAACTGCGCTTCAAATGCCTCTGTTTCTGGGCCAAGAATATAGTGGCCGGAATTTAATACTCGCTCACAAGCGTTTGCCAACTCGGGCGCTAATTCATCCTGCGCAGCACGCAAATCCAGAAAAGGCACCGTCATTTTTTGTCCTTTAAAACCTGGGTGAATTCTTCATAATCACGATAATAATCTGATTCATCATACGGAATGGATGCTAATACCATGCACACCGAGCCTGAAGAAAAATTATCAAGTTCCCGCCATACCATCGTGTTCACAAGCAGACCAAAATAAGGCCGATTCAAGTGAATTCTTTCTTTGTTAACACCGTCATCCAAGACAATATCGAAGCTTCCGGACATAGCAACAATAAGCTGCTGAAGCTCTTTATGAGCATGGCCCCCGCGCTCAGCGCCGCCGGGCACATCGTACAAGTAATAAACGCGCTTAATTTCAAATGGAATATGTTTTGGATATTCAATAAAAGTCAGGTTGCCTCTCGGGTCGGATATTTTAGGCAAGTCCAGCATTTTGCAGCCGCGTATATTCACAAACTTCTCCTTGGCTTTGCCGGAACACCCACCACTGTTTGTGCGATATCAACATCGTGCGTAACGACAGCGCCTGCTGCTACTACAGCGCCATCACCAATTTTTATATTGGGCAATATTTGAGCTCCTGCCCCTATTCGAGCATTCGCTCCTATCGATGGCCCCTGAATTTGTGATTCCTCATAACCCTCTCGACCCATTGCATTGTCATTGGTCATTCCGACTAGTCCGGAAATAAATGCGCCCTCGCCGATAGTTTGATTACCCCCGAGCCAGCTATGATCCATGATTTTGACTTTATCGTGCAAAACCACCGCATAATTCAATGTAACATGGCGACCCACCACTACCGCTTTTCCAATTCGACAAGCCTCACGAATTGAAGCAGCATCACCAATCAGACAGTTTTCGCCTATTTGCACGTCTTGATAAATCACAACATGTGGGCCAACACTACTATTTGCGCCTACGTAGGTTCCGCCCTTTATTTCCGGGATTCGTGCAAGCGCTCCAGCACTCTTCGGTAATTTTCCAATGTATGCACCTGGGAAAATCTCGACACCATCACCAATCTCGACACCCGCCTCTATAACGACGTGTGGATGCACCACAACATTTCTACCCAGCACAACCCCTTTTCTAAGCACTGCGTAAGCATCAACAATGGTCCCTTCGCCTATTAATTTGTGCTCTGTTTCTACGATAGCCTGAGGATGTATTTTTGATAAAGTAGTCATACGCTTAAAATGTCCCGTTCATAATGTATTTTAACAAGAAACCACAGAATTGGCGTGTCTTAAATAGTGCTCCGAAATTGTTGTGATCTCTTTAATTCTTGGGAATTAAAAAATTACGCAATAATGATTCAGCTGTTCGGCACTGGTGATGAATCACAATTAGCGTGATAGTACGCAATAATTTTTCCAAGAGGGGTGCCGCTATGCGTTTTTTACTGATGTTTTTACTACTTGTTGCCTTTCCTGCGGCAGCGGCACCCAAGGACGAGGTCCACAAGGTATTTGTCGGCTTTTTGGCTAAAACCAGCTTCAAGGCGGTAATTGATTCGAGCACCGGCAAATACAAAGCCAAAAGTGTTGTCGAGTTTCAGGCGCCTGATCGTTATCGTATTACCAGCGAGGGCCGCCCTGCCAATCTCATAATCGGCGGCACCATGTACATGAACATGGATGGCCATTCGATGAAGATTCCGATGCCAGGACTGCAAGCCATGCTGGCGCAATACCGCAATCCCGATGTACTGAAAGAACTGGAAGCAGGCACGATCGTGGAAAGCCTGGGGACCGAAACCATCAACAATCAGCTTGCAAAAAAATACCATTACACGACTACCAAACCGCAAGTGACCGATAATGTTTTATGGGTTGCCAGCAACGGCGACATAATCCAGTTGCAAGCCAGCGGAACGATGAGTAAAAAATCGTTTCGCAGCTTGATTCAGTACAGCCAATTCAACAGTCCGACCATTAAAATTTCGACGCCTTAAAAAAATATTTTCTAATATTTCGAAAAAAATGTTTGCATTTGTAAAATAACCGGCGTAATGTGCGCGCCTTCGCAACCACGCGAATAAACGAGTAGCAAGATGACTTCTTACCGACCACACATTGCAGGAAACACGAACACGCTGAAAAGCCGTGACGTTGCTTTATGCACGTGGCGGAAAGAACTGTCGCCCGAGTGCGGCAGACAGCCAGACGGCATGTTTCCACTCAATGACAAAGCCATAGACTAGGCCACTCTTTTCGGAGATCGGCCAAGCCGATCTCCCGAGCATAGCGAATGCCCTCGGGATTTTCCCGGGGGTTTTTCTTTTGGGCATTCGCAAAAGGATTTAATTATTTTTCAAATATTTTGGTGCCGCCCTGAAGCATCTCGGACTCTCACCGAAGGCAGGGGCAAGCTACTCGATAGCGCTTTAGCGCTGTGTCTTGGTGCTTCGACACGAGTGAGATCGGTACAAAAATAGATCAGCGGAAGCTGAAAGGTTTTGGCGTTTTTCGGAGCGCCAAAAACGAAGTGCATACTCTGTTTTTCATTGCGGTACAGTTTCAAAAAACTGTCCGGTGCGCCTGGCTTTGCCATCGCGTATGCCATGGGAGCAGGTGTGTATTTCGCCAGGCGAAAGCTCATTGGTAGAGCAACGATTAAATATCGTGTATGTCGGTTCAATTCCGACTCGTCACCACTGGATAGCTCAGATGGGTAGAGCAGCAAACTCATAATTTGCGTGTCGCGGGTTCGAATCCTGCTCCAACGACCTGTTACGTCGTTTTGTTGTCCAAGGGCGCAAGCCCAAAACCGAAACTGTTCCGTGTGGCATGCATGTTGAATTCAAAACATCCAAGTATTCATGCGTGCCGCAGCGGTGCAAGCACCGGGAGTTTGTTGGCACTTAAAGCCGCACGGCATCATTCAACTTCTTTTTTTATGATTTTGATAATGCCGTTCGCCTCAAAGTGCTCGCCTATTCTTCGCGCTCGCAACGTCAGGGGCAGTTTCAACTTATTCGATGTCGGTGCGAATGTATCTGCAACGATTCTGCATGACACAGCGCGCGTTGCGTTGTTTGACACGATGACGAAATGCATCGTGGTGTTTAAACCGAAATGCAGCAGGCTCGACTGCATTTTCGGTGCTCAATATCGAGCCACAATTAAAACCATGAAATACAAAGGAGGTCCGCAATGTTGATGTTTCAAAAAATAGTAATAGGCGATGCCGAACGCGGCCTCGTCTACAAGAATCGTCGTTTCGACTACGTGCTTGCACCTGGTGTGTATCGCCTGAAAAGCTTTACCGACAGCCTGGAAGTGAATGTGCACAACATCACCGGCGTTGAATACACCGGCAAGGATGTCGAAACCCTGGTTGCCCGTCTGGGTGATCGTTTAAGCGACACTTTCATGCTTGCCGATATCGGTACGAAGGAAGTCGGTTTGCTGTTAAAAAACGGCAAGATCGAGGACGTGCTCGCGCCGGGTTCGCGCAAGTTGTACTGGAAGGGTCATGTGACCATCGAAGTGCAGCGTGTGAGCTTGACCGAAGGCATTCAGATGGACGAAGACGTGATGCGTCGTTTGCGCCAATTGGGCGTGCTTGATCGTTTCGCCGTGGCAGTGAATGTCCCTACCGAATCGGTTGGTCTGTTGTTTGTCGATGGCAAGTTATCCCGTGCGATGCAGCCTGGTGCTTATGCGTTCTGGAACTTCCAGAAAAACATCAGCGCCGAAGTAATGGATTTGCGTGTGCAATCGGTTGAAGTCTCCGGTCAGGAATTGTTGACCAAGGACAAGGTCTCGTTGCGTGTGAATCTGGCTGCCAGCGTGCGTGTAATCGATGCCGTTGCGGCGCGTACCAAGGTCGCCAAGTACGGTGATTATTTGTACCGCGAATTGCAATACGGTTTGCGTAAAGCGATCTCGGCCAAAACACTGGACGAGTTGTTGGGTGATAAGGCTTCGCTGGACGCTGATATCTTTTCCTACGTGCACAAGCAAGTGAACGAGTTGGGTCTTGAAGTGCTGGGCGTGGGTGTGAAAGACATCATCTTGCCTGGCGACATGAAGGACATCTTGAACGGTGTGGTACAGGCTGAAAAAACCGCTCAAGCTAACGTGATTCGTCGTCGCGAAGAAGCCAACGCCACCCGCTCACTGTTGAACACCGCCAAGTTGATTGAACAAAGTGCCGTATTGATGCGTTTGAAGGAATTGGAAGCTTTGGAAAAAGTGACCGAAAAAATCGGCCAGTTGACTGTGTTCGGTGGTCTGGATGGCGTATTGAAGCAACTGGTGACCTTGAAATAAAAC
>JAYSXB010000049.1:0-5470 GCA_043717775.1 Arenimonas sp. | reverse complement strand
GGATAGCTCATTATTATCATTTACACCTCGAGGCGTAATCAGGGTCAAAGCATCATTGCCAGGGAAACCTTCTGGGTGTGGCTGCCACGCTGATTCTCCAATCGCTTCAATCTCTTTGAGTAAACGTTCGGCATCAAATTTTAACGGCAACTGTATGAATGGGTGCTCTAGTTTCATATCACAATACCTTTCATAATAAGATTTAAGTCAGTCTGTATAGGCCAGTCATTGCTCATGATAAACCTGTCCACCCTGCGCCAAAAACTCTTTTGATTTTTCGGCCATGCCTTTTTCCAATGCCTCGGTCGCTTCAATTTCCTGGGTATCGGCGTAATCACGCACGTCCTGGGTGATTTTCATCGAACAAAAATGCGGACCGCACATTGAACAAAAATGCGCGACTTTATGCGCGTCTTTCGGCATGGTTTCGTCGTGATATTCACGGGCACGGTCCGGGTCTAGGCCAAGATTAAATTGGTCTTCCCAGCGGAATTCAAAACGTGCTTTCGACAAGGCGTTATCGCGTGCCTGTGCGCCGGGATGGCCCTTGGCCAAATCAGCCGCATGCGCCGCAATTTTATAAGCCATCAAACCTTCGCGCACATCGTTTTTATTCGGCAGACCCAAATGTTCTTTCGGCGTGACGTAGCAAAGCATGGCGGTGCCATACCAGCCAATCATCGCGGCACCAATCGCACTGGTGATGTGATCGTAACCCGGTGCAATATCGGTGGTTAACGGGCCAAGCGTATAGAACGGCGCTTCGCCACATTCACGCAATTGTTTGTCCATGTTTTCCTTGATCAATTGCATCGGCACGTGGCCGGGGCCTTCGATCATGGTTTGCACATCATGTTTCCACGCAATCTTTGTCAACTCGCCGAGCGTTTCAAGCTCGCCAAATTGTGCAGCATCATTAGCGTCGGCAATCGAACCCGGGCGCAAACCATCGCCGAGCGAAAAACTGACATCGTAAGCTTTCATGATTTCGCAAATATCTTCGAAATGCGTGTACAGGAAATTTTCCTTGTGATGCGACAGGCACCATTTCGCCATAATCGAACCACCGCGCGACACAATGCCAGTCACGCGTTTCGCGGTCAGCGGCACATAACGCAGCAATACACCGGCATGGATCGTGAAGTAATCCACGCCCTGTTCGGCTTGTTCAATCAAGGTGTCGCGGAATAATTCCCAAGTCAGCTCTTCGGCGCGACCATCGACTTTTTCCAGTGCCTGATAAATCGGCACCGTGCCGATGGGCACCGGTGAATTGCGGATAATCCATTCGCGGGTTTCATGAATATGCTTACCAGTCGAAAGATCCATTACTGTGTCACCGCCCCAGCGCATTGACCACACCAGTTTTTCGACTTCTTCGGCAATGCCGGAACTCACCGCCGAGTTGCCGATATTGGCATTGATCTTGACCAGAAAATTACGGCCAATAATCATCGGTTCGATTTCAGGATGATTGATATTGGCCGGAATAATCGCACGGCCGCAGGCAACTTCGGCACGCACGAATTCAGGCGTAATCAGTTTCGGCAAATTGGCACCGAAATGTTCACCGGCATGTTGCTTTAATAAATGGGCTTCGCGAATGGCCTGGATATTCTGGTTTTCGCGAATGGCGATGAATTCCATTTCCGGCGTGATGATGCCGCGGCGTGCGTAATGCATTTGCGATACATTCATGCCGGCTTTGGCTTTACGCGGCATTGGGCGACTACCGAAACGCACGGAATTCAGTTTTGCATCATGCTCGCGAGCACGACCAAATTCGGAACTCAAGCCTGAAAGTAATTCTGTGTCGCCACGTTCTTCAATCCATTTTGCCCGCAGCGGACTCAAGCCCTGCGCCAAATCAATGGAGACAGTCGGGTCGGTGTAAGGACCGGAATTGTCGTAAACACAGAACGGTGCATTTTTTTCTACACCGACAATTTTCTTGGTGTCGCTGAGTTCGATTTCACGCATCGGTACGCGGATATCGGCACGCGAGCCCAGCACATAGATTTTCTTTGAGCCGGTGAACGGCTTGGTCACGGATTCGGAAAGTTCCTGTGCTTGGCGCAATAATTCGCTGGGTAGTGCATTCATGGCATCGTCCTTTAGGTAATCGACGAAACGGCGATGCCAGAAAAGCTCGTATCGAGCCTGACGTGCGAGCTCCCTACACCGGCATTAACCGGATCAGGTTCAAAGGGTATTTCTCAGCCTTATATGGCACCCCCGCTTCGGGGCCTATTTCATCATGAAGGGACGGCGGGTGCCAGTGATATCGGGAAATTAGCCGAATTCCTGAAGCCGCTTTAAGGCCAGCGCCCATAAAGTATCGCGATGGGCGCTGCGGAAGAAATTAAAATGCCCGATAAATGGGATACCGAACTTCTTGGGTTCGATCACTTCAATCGCGCGCGTTTTAGAATTGGGATAGCGATCATGCACTGCTTTGACTGCAGCGGGCGTGCCCCAGCTGTCATCGGCGATTTGAAACAAATGCAGCTGGCCGAGAAAACGATTGGCATGCTCGGTGGCATTTATGCGCGGCTCGTCAAAAATAAATCCAGGTTTTTTTGCCCAGTGCGCAAAATCCAGACCGAGCGCGGCTGAGGTATCGGCTTTCATACCGGCCCAGCCGGGCCAACAGCCATAAATTTTGATTGCCAGCGGCGCAATAAAATACCAGGCCATAAAATGCAAATAGCGTTGCGGTACAGAAATTAAACGCCAATACCCCGACAAGGCGGCAACAGTAACCAAGCCATCAATCTTGCCGCTGATTTTTGTTAGCGCTGGCATCCAGCCGCCCACACTATGACCCACAATGAATAATTTTTGGCCGGGGAATTTTTCCAACATAGTGTTTACCACTGCCGGATAATCATGTTCTGCATACGCAAGAAAACCAATATCGCGATATTCGCGGATATCGCGTGTTTTGGATTGACCGACACCTCGGAAATCAAAACTCATGACATCGAAACCGGTATCGGCAAGGTATTCACAAAAGCCTTGATAATAGGTTTGTGAAACGGCGGCAGCAGGCCCGACAATCACGCTGCGATTTAATTTTTTTGCGGTGTTCGCAGGAAAGATCGTTGCCGCTATGAGGTCATTTTCCTGCACGGATATTTCGATTTTCTGCATGTAAAGTCCATTCTGTCTTCGTGGGAGCGGCGTAAGCCGCGAATAAATCTGCCACATGCCCAACCATTCGCGGCTTATGCCGCTCCCACTTATTTAAAATCGCGTTCCGAGTCTGTCTGTGACAAGGGGGAGGGAGCCAGGCAGACAGACTCGGTCGCGAAACTGTTTACGTATAGTGCTTCATATCCGGCGCAGGCACTTTGAACCATGCGGCGTACAGCGCTGGCAGGAATAATAAAGTCAATGCCGTCGCCACCAATAAGCCACCCATAATCGCGGTTGCCATTGGTCCGAAAAACACACTACGAGAAAGTGGAATCATCGCCAATATAGCCGCCAGTGCGGTTAGCACAATCGGGCGGAAACGGCGTACGGTCGCGTCAATCACGGCTTCGGTTGGCGTATGACCACTGGCAATATCTTGATCAATTTGATCGACCAAAATGACCGAGTTGCGCATAATCATTCCCGACAATGCAATCGTGCCCAGCATGGCGACAAAACCGAATGGCACCTGGAATATCAACAGGAACAGCGTCACGCCAATAAAGCCTGGAGGCGCTGTCATTAGCACCATCAACATGCGTCGGAAACTTTTGAGCTGAATCATTAGCAGCGTCACTACCACTAATAAAAATAATGGCGCACCAGCGGCAACCGATTTTGAACCACGGCCGGAGTCTTCCACCGTGCCGCCGGTTTCAAGCAGGTAGCCACTTGGCAAATTCGCACGAATCGATTCAAGCGTCGGCAGAATTTCTGCTGTCACAAAAGGCGGTGTAATTTTTTTGTACACATCGCCACGTACGGTTATCGTAGGCAGGCGATTACGATGCCAGATCACGCCTTCCTCAAAACCATATTCCAAGGTACCAATTTGCGACAGAGGCACGGCCCGACCGTTACTGGTCGGCACCGCCAAGCTGCTTAGCATGGAAAGGCTTTCACGTTCCTGATTCGGGCCGCGCAGGGCAATTTCTATCAACTCATTATCTTGTCGAAACGTGCTGACATGTGTGCCCGACAAGGACCCGCGCAAGAATAGCGCAACCTGGGCAGAGCTCACCCCCAGCGCGCGTGCACGTTCTTGATCGATATGAATACGCACCACTTTGCTGGGCTCGTCCCAATCAAGATGCACATTATCCACATGCGGATTGGCTCTGACTTTTAAAGCCACTTGCTGCGCAATTTCACGCACTTTATCAATATGCTCGCCCGAGATTCGGAACTGGATGGGATAACCGACCGGAGGACCGTTTTCAAGACGACTAATACGCGCCTGAATATCGGAAAAATCGGTTTTAAATTTTTCGATTAACCAGGTCCTGAGTTGCTCGCGCTCTGCATTACTCTTGGCAGTTAATACGTATTGAGCAAAATTTGCTTGCGGCAATTTTTGATCGAGGGGCAAATAAAAGCGCGGTGAGCCGGTGCCTACATAACCGACATAATTTTCAATTTCCTTGCGGTCCTTGATTATTTTTTCAAAGCGCTTGGCCACAATTTCAGTGGCTTTCAAAGAGGAGCCTTCAGACAATTCCAAATCCACCATTAATTCAAGACGAGTGGAAGACGGAAAGAATTGCTGCGGCACGTACTTGAACAAAAACAATGACAATCCGGTTGCTAAAAGTGTAATTAAAATAACGGTCTTGCGATATGTCACGCACCATGCGACCAGACGACGAAATTTTTTGTAAAAAGCAGTGTCATAAACTTCATGATGGCTTTGGCCATGCTCGAGCGGTTTTGGGTCAGCTAATAAACGTGCGCCCAGATACGGAATAAAAATAACCGCTGCAATCCAGCTCAGTATTAATGCAATGGTCACGACCTGAAAAATAGATCGGGTGTATTCGCCCGTACCCGATTGCGCAGTCGCAATGGGTAAAAATCCTGCCGCCGTAATCAAGGTGCCTGTCAACATGGGGAAAGCAGTACTGGTGTAGGCAAAGCTGGCGGCTTTAAATCGGTCCAGGCCCTGCTCCATTTTTACCGCCATCATTTCAACAGCAATAATGGCGTCGTCCACCAACAAGCCAAGCGAAAGAATCAAAGCGCCGAGAGAAATTTTATGCAGACCGATATTGAAATACGCCATCGCCGCAAATGTCATCGCTAATACCAGCGGGATCGACAATGCCACAACGGCGCCAGCGCGTTTGCCAAGCGAGAAAAAACTCACTGCCAATACAATGATCACTGCTTCTGCCAGTGAGCGCACAAAATCGCTAATGGAGCTGGCAACCGAGGCCGGTTGATCCGATACTTTTCGCAATTCCATACCTACTGGCAAACTATGTTTCAAGCGTGC
>JAYSXB010000048.1:0-2135 GCA_043717775.1 Arenimonas sp. | reverse complement strand
TGCTTCTGCAAGCGGTGGCGAAGGTCATATGAAGTCCGCGCAAGTGGACTTAGATGACAAGGCAGCACTGCAGCGTGGCGCTTCCTTATACATGAGCTATTGCTCCGGTTGCCATGCCATTAGCTACCACCGCTATTCGCGCACCGCCGAAGATCTGGGTTTGACCAACGAACAAGTTGAGCAAAATCTGATCTACAACGATCAAAAAATTGGTGAAACCATCAATACCGGCATGCGTAAAGACGATGCCCAGGTCTGGTTTGGTAAAGCACCGCCTGACCTAAGCGTTGAAGCCCGCGCAAAAGAGCAGGGAGCCGATTGGATTTATAACTATCTCACTTCGTTCTATGTCGATGAATCTCGCCCAATGGGTTGGAACAACACGGTTTATCCGGGCGCCTCGATGCCGCATGTATTGTGGGAACTGCAAGGTATGCAGCATGCCAAAACCGAGCCTAAAAAGAAGAATGCCAAGGGCATTGAAGAAGCTTGCGAGATCGGCGAATACCAAGGTGCCTGCATTATTGGATTTGAAATTGCCGCCGAACCCAAAGCGCGCATGACACCAGAACAATATGATCGCGTTGCCAAAGACATTACGGCATTTTTGGCGTATGTCGGCGAACCCAGTGCCGCCAAACGCGAATCGGTAGGTGTATGGGTTGTATTGTTCCTCGCCTTTTTCACCTTTCTGGCGTATTTGCTGAAAGTGGAATTCTGGCGCGACGTTCACTAAGCAAGCTTAAGCAGAACGATAAAACCGCTGCATGTCTCGCACATCCGGCGGTTTTTTTGTATCTATTGGCCAGCCAGGCTCGTTTTTGTAGTCGCAGACGTTACTTCTTGTAACAAAGGCTTGCGAAAGCCGGTGTGTTTGGGGCAACGTAAGCCCATAGGGTGCGCTCAAGCGCACCGTAATTTCGACGAGGCATGCCCATGGTAACCAGCATTCGTTTACGCAACACCCTGAGTTTATTTTCTGCCCGTGATTGCGTGGTCTGCCACCGGGTGCGCATGGTGCTTGCTGCCAAAGGCGTGACTTACGAAATCATTCCAGTCGATACTGCCAACCCGCCAGAAGATTTAGTTGATTTAAATCCGTATCACTCGGTACCAACATTAGTTGAGCGTGATTTGGTGCTGTATTCGGCCGGCGTGATCAGTGAATATCTGGATGAGCGTTATCCGCACCCGCCCTTAATGCCGGTTGATCCACTTTCGCGCGCGCGTATTCGTCTGGCCATGCAGCGCATCGAGCATGATTGGGTGCCGCAAGTACAAGCCATGCAAAGCGGCACCAAATCGCAAGCTGAAACAGGCCGCAAGCGCATGAAAGAATTATTGATGCAATCGCTGCCTTTATTCAAAGCATCAAAATTTTTCCTGAATCCGGAAATGACGCTGGCCGATTGTGCTTTGACACCGATCATCTGGCGTCTGCCGAGTTTGGGTATCGAACTCAATAAAGACCTCAAAGTTATCGATGATTACGGCATGCGCATATTCCGTAACCCCGGTTTTATGCGTAGCCTGACGCCTGAAGAAAAAGTATTACGTGAGTTGAATTAGTGAGCGATAAAAACACTCCCCCCGTTATGACATCCAACCGACCGTATTTATTACGGGCGTTGTACGAATGGATCAACGAAAATAATATGACCGCACATTTACTCGTCGATGCCACTCGCGAAGGCGTGCAAGTGCCTCGTTCAGCGGTAAAAGAGGGCCGAGTGGTATTAAATGTCGCCACGCGCGCCGTGGCGCAGCTGGAATTAAGTAATCGTGAGGTACGCTTTATGGCGCGCTTCGGTGGCGTTAGCCAAGCCGTCATCGTGCCAATGGCGGCGGTACTCGCCATTTACGCTTTGGAAACCGGACAAGGCATGATGCTGCCCGATGACGGCATCATGATGCATGAAGAAAATCCCGACGATATGCCGGATCCGCCAGATAGTGGTTCCGAAGCGCCCAAGAAGAATATTTCGCATTTGCGGGTGGTGAAGTAAAGCGGGACTCGGGACTCGGGACAAAAATTCCGTGGGAGCAACTGTCTGCATCAGATAGTTGCCGTCTCCCATTCGGTGCCATCGCGCAGCATGGCATTTAGCTGGGTGATGAAGGATCTCAGGCAGGCA
>JAYSXB010000047.1:0-14133 GCA_043717775.1 Arenimonas sp. | reverse complement strand
ACCGGCACCTGGTTTTCTAGTGCTGCGTTCAAAGATTTTATGGACAAGATGCCAGCGAGTGTTTTGGTGGTTGTCGATGAAGCCTATCTTGAATTTGTTACTGAACCGGAATTGCAATCTGCGCTGGCCTTGATCAATCAATACGACAACTTAATCGTGGCACGCACTTTTTCCAAAGCTTATGCTTTGGCGGGTCTGCGAGTAGGTTATATCGCCGCCCATGCCGATTGTGTTGCCGTGATGGAGCGCGTGCGTGAATCCTTCAATGTCAATTTACTTGGTTTGGCAGCGAGCGAGGCGGCATTGAATGACGAGGCGCATTTGCAGTGGGTGGTCGAAAAAAATGCCTTGGAACGCGCATGGCTTATTGGGCAATTTGAACAGCGTGGGCTGAAATGCGGGCCGAGCCAGACCAATTTTATTCTGGTCGATTTTCAAAAGGATTCGATCGATATTGAAGCGCAATGTGTGGCGAAAGCCGTGGTTTTGAGACCCATGCGTGGCTACGGGCTGCCCAATTGTCTGCGCATTACGGTCGGTAATCGCGACGAGAATAGACAATTACTGAAAATTCTGGATGAGGTGCTCGTATGAGCTTGACTTGGCTGGCGAGCAAAGGCCGAGCATTGAGCGGCGAAATTATCGTGCCGGGTGATAAGTCTATTTCGCACCGCGCAATCATGCTGGGGGCGATTGCCGAAGGTGTTACCAGAGTCTCGGGTTTTCTCGAAGGGGAAGACACGCTCGCAACAGCTCGTATTTTTCAGCAATTAGGCGTCAAGATTGAAACGCCATCGCTCAGCGAACGCATCATCCACGGAGTCGGCCTGCATGGCTTGAAAGCGAGCCTCGAAGATCTGGATTGCGGCAATGCCGGTACCGCGATGCGTTTGTTGACGGGCTTGTTGGCTGGTCAAAGTTTCCGTTCAAAATTGGTAGGCGATGTCTCGCTTTCAAAGCGTCCGATGCGACGGGTTATAGAACCTTTATCGCAATTTGGTGCCAGTATCCAGTCCGAATCTGGTGGCTTACCACCTTTAATAATTAACTCGAGAAAGTCACTGCAAGGTATTGAATACAAAACAGAAGTGGCGAGCGCTCAGGTCAAATCAGCGATCCTTTTAGCCGGTCTTTACGCCCAAGGCGAAACCACGGTCTATGAGCCACATCCCACCCGGGATTACACCGAAAAAATGCTGTCTACTTTCGGCTGGCCTATCGAGTTTCGCCCGGGTTTTGCCCGCATGAGTGGCGGTCATCGATTACAGGCAGCCGACATCCAAGTACCAGCGGATTTCTCGTCGGCTGCTTTCTTTATTGTCGCTGCGAGCCTAATTCCCGGCTCGGATTTATTGATTAAATCGGTTGGCATGAATCCACGTCGCACCGGATTACTGGCTGCCTTGCGGTTGATGGGCGCTAATATCGTGGAACAAAATTGCCGTGAGCAAGCCGGTGAAATGGTGGCTGATTTACGAATAAAGCATGCGCTTTTAACGGGAGTTGATATCCCAGAAGCCGTTGTACCTGACATGATCGACGAATTTCCGGCTTTATTCGTCGCTGCAGCCTTGGCAAAGGGCGAAACCCGGGTTTCCGGCGCCGCCGAGTTGCGGGTAAAAGAGTCCGATCGCATCGCCGTGATGAGCGAAGCTTTGCGCAAATTGGGTGTCAGAATCACCGAAACTCCCGATGGTGCCATTATTCAAGGCGGAACTTTGCACGCAGGCGAGGCCGACAGCCACGGTGACCATCGAATAGCCATGAGTTTGGCGATTGCCGGGCAACTTGCTGACGGAATTGTAAAAATCAATGATTGCGACAATGTCGCTACCTCGTTCCCCAATTTTATAGGCTTATCAAAATCAGTGGGTTTTGGGCTAAATCTTCAGTAAACTCTCAACATGAGCAAGCCTATTCCCGTCCTGACGATCGACGGCCCTTCGGGGTCTGGCAAGGGCACGATTAGCCAGGCAGTGGCCAAACGATTGCAATGGCATTATCTGGATTCCGGTGCAATTTACCGCGCCGTTGGTTTAGCCGCAGCCTGGGAAAGTATTGATTTAAGCGACCCGGAAGCCGTTGCCCATTGCGCGGAGCGGACCGAAATCCTCTTCAAGAGCACTGATGAAGGCGAATTGCACGTCTTCGTCAATGGCAAGGATGCCACCCGCTTATTACGAACAGAAACGGCCGCCGCAGCGGCATCCGCCATCGCGGCTCATCCACCTGTTCGTACTGCCTTACTGGATCTGCAACAGCGTTTTCGTCAAAGCCCGGGTTTGGTGGCCGACGGACGCGACATGGGAACGGTGATTTTCCCCGATGCCCAGTACAAGGTTTTTTTGACCGCAAGCGCTGAAGAAAGAGCGAAAAGACGCTATAAGCAGTTGAAAGACAAAGGGGTTTCAGTTAATCTTGACAGTCTGCTGCACGAAATTGCCGCTCGCGATGAGCGCGATGCCGGACGTGCCGTGGCGCCCCTGAAGCCCGCCGACAACGCGGTCATTTTGGACTCCACCGGTATGCCGATCACCGAAGTCATTGAACGTGTATTAGCGGTGTTGCCTGCTACATTGCGACCACGCTGATTCATTTCTCTAGCTGCTACGACGAGCAAAACTCAACAGCAGAATGTGCACTCTCATGCCACTGTGGCGTGAGTTTATTAACGTGTGGCAAAACCACACATAACAGGTGGGCCCGATGCATTTTTTATTCGGTAGCCCGTGTGTTCAACTGAGCAATCAACCATGACAGAATCATTTACCGAATCATTTGCAGAACTGTTTGAAGCAAGCCAGCATGCGCTTTCAAAACTCAAGCCCGGCTCCATTGTCAGCGGCGTCATCGTAGAAATCCGTTCCGACGTTATCGTCGTGAATGCAGGATTGAAATCCGAAGGCGTCATTGATATCGAACAGTTCCGTACCGAAGCTGGCGACATCGACGTAAAAGTCGGCGACACCGTCAAAGTAGCTTTGGAATATCTTGAAAACGGCTTCGGCGAAACCGTTCTCTCCCGCGAAAAAGCCAAACGTGCTCTCGTGTGGGACGAGCTGGAAACCTCGATGGACGCAGGCGAAATCGTCACCGGTCGCATCAGCGGCAAGGTCAAAGGCGGCTTCACTGTCGACATTCGCGACGTTCGCGCATTCTTGCCAGGCTCCCTGGTTGATGTACGTCCTGTCCGCGATCCGGGTTATCTGGAAGGCAAAGAACTCGAATTCAAGATCATCAAACTTGATCGTAAACGCAACAACGTGGTGGTTTCCCGCCGTGCGGTTGTTGAAAGTGAAAATAGCGTCGAGCGCGAGCAAATGCTTGAGCGCTTGCAAGAAGGTTCGATCGTTACCGGTGTGGTTAAAAACCTCACTGATTACGGCGCATTCGTTGACCTGGGCGGTATCGATGGTCTGTTGCACATCACCGACATGGCGTGGAAACGCGTCCGTCATCCGTCTGAAGTGGTTAACGTTGGCGAAGAACTGCAAGTCCGCGTTCTCAAGTATGACCGCGAACGTAACCGCGTCAGCCTTGGCCTGAAACAATTGGGCGAAGATCCATGGGATAACATCGCTCGTCGTTACCCGGCCAATGCCCGCATGTTTGGTAAAGTTTCGAACGTGACCGATTACGGCGCCTTCGTTGAAATCGAACCCGGTGTTGAAGGTTTGGTGCACGTTTCCGAAATGGATTGGACCAACAAAAACGTCAACCCATCCAAAGTTGTTCAACTTGGCGACGATGTTGAAGTGATGGTGTTGGACGTTGATGCAGAGCGTCGTCGTATCTCGCTCGGTATCAAACAATGCGTTCCTAATCCATGGGAAGCGTTTGCAGCCATCTTCAAGAAAGGCGACAAAGTTTCCGGTCAAATCAAATCGATCACCGATTTCGGTATCTTCATCGGTTTGGATGGCGGCATCGATGGCTTGGTCCACTTGTCCGACATTTCCTGGAGTTCGACCGGTGAAGAAGCCGCTCGCAACTACAAGAAAGGCGACAATCTGGAAGCCGTTGTATTGGCCGTTGACCCAGAACGCGAACGCATTTCACTCGGCGTCAAGCAAATGGAACAAGACCCGATGGGTACCTTTGCAGCAACGACTCAAAAGGGTGCCATCGTTACCGGTACCGTTAAAGAAGTTGACGCGAAAGGCGCCACCATTGAATTGGCAGATGGCTTGGAAGGCTATATCAAAGCCAACGACATCGCCAAAGAGCGCATTGAAGATGCTTCGCAGCATTTGAAGGTGGGCGACTCGGTAGAAGCCAAGTTCATCGGGATGGATCGCAAAGGCCGCGTCATGCAGCTTTCGATACGCGCTAAAGACGAAGCCGATGTGGCCGAATCAATGGCAGTAGTCAACAAAGCTTCTGACGCATCAAGCGGCACGACTCAATTGGGCGCGCTATTGCGCGAGCAAATGAACAAAGGCGAATAAGCCTGTTAAGTAATATCCACGATGGCCTGATTTCAGGCCATCGTGTTTTTGGAATCGAGTTTAAGGGCGCCTCTATAAATCCACATTTCGTACCAATACGGCGTTGCAAGGGAAAAATCATTCCTTACATATTCTGTATATGCGCGTCATGATTTTTCCCCTTGCGCCTTGTCTTGTTTAGAACTGTGAATTTATAGAGGCACCCTAAATGACGAAGTCAGAACTCATCGAAATTCTTTCAAAGCGCCAAATACATCTCAAAGCCGATGATGTCGATATGGCGGTTAAAACTATATTAGAAATGATGAGCAATGCTTTAGCCGATGGCGATCGCATCGAAATTCGTGGCTTTGGGAGTTTCTCCCTGCATTTTCGTCCACCACGCTTGGGTCGTAACCCTAAAACCGGTGACTCGGTGGCACTTCCGGGTAAACATGTTCCGCATTTCAAACCCGGCAAAGAATTACGCGACCGCGTAAATGCTTCTTTGACTGCTGTCAAAAGCTAGTGGCAGTGGTTTTCAGGTAAGCTGTTGTCACCTGCGGTGGAATAACAGATGCCATTATTTAGAGCCTTAATCGCGCTTGCATTTATCATGTTGGGCATTGTCTTTGGTGCCTTGAATCGTGATGTTATGCGTATCGATATATTTTTTACGACACTTCAGGCCAGCATCGGTTTAACCGTATTGTTGGTCTTGTTGCTGGGCTGTCTGCTGGGTGGTCTGGTAGTACTTGCAACAGTCGTTTGGCCGATGCGTGGCGATCTGGCCAAAGCAGAAAAAGCCGCCGCCAACAAAATTGCGACAGAAGGAACCCATTCGCCATGATGACCAATGCCGCCTGGCTGTTGATGATTCCTGCTGCGGCCGCCGCGGGCTGGTTACTGGGGCGTCGCGGTGGCGAAATTAAAAGTGGCAATCAAGTCATGCGATTATCGAATACTTATTTTCGTGGCTTGAATTATTTGCTCAACGAACAACAAGACAAAGCTATTGAGATATTTCTTCAAATTGCCGAAGTCGATAAAGACACCATTGAAACCCAATTTGCCTTAGGCCATTTATTTCGACGACGAGGCGAAGTGGATCGTGCGATTCGCATGCATCAAAGTCTGGTCGCCAAACATGGTTTGAGTGAAGATCAAAAAACCCGCGCTGTGCTGGCCCTAGGCGAAGATTATATGCGTGCCGGTCTGCTGGATCGTGCCGAAACGCTGTTAAACGATCTGGTTGAGATGGGTGTATTCAAGCCACAGGCATTGCGGCATTTAATTTCGATTACCCAGGCTGAGCGCGATTGGTATAAAGCGATCGAATACGCACAAAAGTATGAAGAAGTTGGTGGCGAGTCGATGACAAAAATCATCTCGCATTTTTATTGCGAGTTGGCTGACCAAGCCCGTTCAAAAGGCGATAACAAGGAAGCACGAAAACTTATAGCCGATGCCTACACCGCAGATAACCAGTCGGTGCGCGCCGGTATGCTGGAAGCGCAAATTGAATTGGCAGAAGGCGATGATGCCGGAGCAATCCGTGCCTTTGAACGTGTAGTGCGACACGATTACGAATATCTACCAGAAGTTTTACCGGCCTTGTTGGCAAGCTATAAACGTAAGGGCGAGACCACGCGCGCGCGGAGTTTTCTGCTTGAAATGACCGAGCATTATGCCGGCGTATCGCCGTTGTTGGCATTATCGGAATTAATCGAAAAAGAAGAAGGTGTTCCGGCAGCCTATACTTTTCTGGCCAAACAACTTCAACAACGTCCTTCGGTTCGTGGTGAAGCGGCATTGATTGATTTAAGTCTTTCCGAAGATCACGGTGACCCGCAAGAAGCCCTGCGCACGGTAAAAAACATTACCGATCTGCTTGTGGTTCATACGCCGGGCTATCGTTGCCAGCGCTGTGGTTTTAGTGCGCGCGCGCACCATTGGCAATGCCCAAGTTGTAAAAATTGGGGCACTATCAAACCCTTGCTAACCTCGGCTACATAAGCAATGCCGCTCAGCCTTGGCTTGAGTATCACATTATTTTTATTAACAGCGCTATTGACCTGGGGCTGGATAAAAATCGCGCAAATAAAAAATATTAACGACACGCCCGAGCGCCGCCGTCTGCATCAAACGCCAATACCTAGAGCCGGTGGAATTGGTATCGCCTTGGTAATGATTGCCACCAGCGCATTTATTTTTTTTAAGTCGGAGATAGACTCTTATTGGGCTTTGGTAAGCACCGCCATTATTTCGTATAGCGTGCTCGGTTTCTGGGATGACTTGAAACCCTTGCACTCGCGAACGAAGTTGTCGCTTCACCTCTTGGCGGCACTCATTATTTTTCTGGTGACGGTTTTTTTATTGTCATCTAGCTTGATGGCTTCGATAATAATTTCTGTCGCGTATTTATTGTTCGTGAACATCTGGAATTTCATGGACGGTAGCAATGGCTTGGTGAGCATGCAAAGCTTGATTATCGTCATCGGGTTTATCATGTTAAGTTTTTTTTCCGACAGTACTTATTATTTCGCATTGGCAATCGCTGTGACCTGTCTTGGTTTCCTACCGTTTAACTTTCCGGTAGCCAAAGTGTTTTTAGGCGATATTGGCAGCCATGTGCTGGGTGCGGCTGTAACGAGTCTTGCCGTTCTGGCTTATCACGAAGGTCAATGGACACTGTTAGAAATACTATGCCTCACCTCTGCATTGTGGGTTGACGCGGGACTCACTTTTATTCGTCGTGCTTTTCGCGGTTTTAAAGTCACGCAAGCACATCGAAGTCATTTGTATCAATATGCAATTCGCATCGGTAAAAGTCATGCTGCTGTCTGCTGGTATTACGCCATCTGGACGCTTGCAATGATCACCATCATTGGCTTCAGCAGACAGCTTCCGGAGAGTCGTCAACAAATTCTGTTAGTTGCCGTTATCGCTACAGCTTGCACTTTACATCAATGGTTAAGACTATTTGTATTAAAATCGCCGCGTAGCCCCACAATTCACAAGCCCTAATTGTAATGACCAAGTCGTATCGCATTTCCTACTTGCTGCCGCGAGCGTTAATCGTCCTGCACGATTTCACGATGACGGCATTGCTGTGGACGGGCTTGCGCTGGCTCTACATCAATGGCAAACATGATGCTTTGGACGCTAATTTTTATAAGGAAATGTTGCTTGTCATTTTGTTGCAAGCGCTCATGTTGTGGTGGAGTGGTTTGTATCGCGGTGTTTGGCGTTTTGCCAGTCTTCCAGATTTAGGAAATATTTTTAAAGCAGCGGTCTTTGGTCTATGCGCCATATTACTGGCATTCTTGGTAAGTGGTTATCTGTCTCGCTTACCGCTGCAAACGATCGTTCTTTATGTGCCGGGCCTGACCATTATTCTGGGTGCGCCACGTTTGATTTATCGCGCTTGGAAAGACCAGCGCTTGGCCGCAAAACATACCGATGCGTTGCGGGTTATCGTCGCCGGGGCAGGGCGATCGGCTGAAATATTTCTGCGTGATATCAGTAGTGATGGTCGTTATGAAACTGTGGGCTTGCTCGATGACGACCCGCAGTTAAAAGGTCGTAGAATTCAGGGCGTAAAAGTGCTGGGCCGTATCGATCAATTAGCTGAAATTGCACGCGCTACCGCGGCTGATCTTTGCGTGATTGCTTTGCCCACGGCGCAAACGCAGGCACTACAACGTGTCATTGCGTTATGCGACGACATTGGTATGCCGTTTAGAAAACTCGGGCGCTATACCGAATGGTTGAATGCCCATGACCCTGTGCAGCTCAATGAAGTGGTGATTGATGATTTACTGGGCCGGGAACCGATTAAATTTGACTGGCAAAATATTGGACGTCAGCTGGGTGGCAAATGTGTACTGATTACCGGTGCCGGCGGTTCGATTGGCTCTGAATTGGCGCGTCAATGTACGCAGGCGCGGGTACGAAAACTTATTTTAATTGAGCGTGCGGAACTACCTTTGCTTGAAATTTGCGAACAGCTCGCCGCACTCGACCCAGGTCTTGAAGTGGTACCTTTGCTCGCCGACTGCGGCGATAAAATTGCGTGTTTGCGTGCCATGCAGCATGGTGTTCCAGATTATGTTTATCACGCGGCAGCCAACAAACACGTGCCCTTGCTTGAAACGCAATTGCGCGAAGGGCTTCGTAATAATGTTCATGCCACTGCAACGCTGGCAGAAGTCTGTCGCGATCATGGCGCCATGCATTTTGTATTAATTTCGACCGATAAAGCGATTCAACCTATCAATATTCTTGGTGCTACCAAGTTAATGGCCGAGCGTGTTTGTCAGGCAATCTTCAATGAAAGCTCGACACAACTCAGTATCGTGCGCTTTGGCAATGTGCTCGATTCCTCGGGAAGTGTGGTACCGATGTTTCGCAAACAAATAGCCGCCGGCGGCCCGGTCACCGTAACGCATGAACAAGTCAGTCGTTATTTCATGACCATTCCGGAAGCCTGCCAATTGATATTGCAAGCGCTCAGCATGCCCGAACCTTATGCCGTTATTTATACGCTCGATATGGGCGAACCTGTTGCGATCAGCGAACTGGCTGAGCAAATGATTCGTCTGGCAGGTAAACGTCCGGGCATCGATATCCAGATTCAATACACTGGTTTGCGCGCGGGCGAAAAGTTGCATGAAAGCTTGTTCCACCCCGAAGAAACCTATACCCATACCGAAAACCCACGTGTACTCGAAGCCAAGCCGCGTGACATTGTTGTGCAGCACGTTATTGAACAAGCCCAGCAACTGGCGCAGGCATTGCGGCACGGTGACAACGACGAGCAATTGCTCGCGCTGTTACGTGAATCAGTTCCTGAGTACACTATTACTCATTCAAAGAAAAATAACTTATGACGCAACGTATTCGTAAAGCCGTATTTCCCGTAGCCGGTTTAGGCACTCGTTTTCTTCCGGCCACAAAAACGGTGCCGAAAGAAATGCTGCCCGTGGTTGATCGGCCGCTTATTCAATATGCCGTTGATGAAGCCATCGAGGCCGGTTGCGACACCATGGTGTTTGTCACCAATCGCTACAAACATGCAGTCGCCGATTATTTCGACAAAGCCTACGAGCTTGAGCAAAAACTGGAAAAGGCCGGTAAGTCTGAATTACTCGCGTTAATTCGCGATGTGCTGCCGCGCCATGTGCGCGCTGTGTTTGTTACGCAGACCGAAGCCTTGGGTTTGGGGCACGCAGTTTTGTGTGCGAAACCTGTCATTGGCAATGAACCTTTCGCCGTCTTGTTGGCCGATGATTTGATCTGGAATAAAGGCCACGGCGCACTGAGGCAAATGGCTGATTGTGCCGAACGCGAAAATGCCAGCGTGATTGCCGTGCAGGATGTGCCACGCGAACAAACCGCTAGCTACGGTATTGTTGCGACAGAAAATTTCAATAACAGGCAGGGTATTATTTCAGCCATCGTCGAAAAACCCAAACCCGAAGTTGCACCCAGTAATTTGGCCGTCGTCGGTCGATATGTATTGAGCGGACGCATTTTCGCGTTGCTGGAAAAAACAAAACCTGGTGCCGGTGGTGAAATTCAATTAACCGACGCCATTGCAGCTTTATTGAAAGAAGAAAAAGCCTTGGCTTACCGCTTTGAAGGCCGTCGTTTCGATTGTGGTAGCCGTATAGGTTTAATTGAAGCCACGATTCAATATGCGCTTGATCATGATGATCTTGCCGATGCTGCTCGGGAATATATGATAAAGGCTTTGAAGCAGCCATAGCATTGCAGGGAGATACGGAAAAGTGTTCTTGTATTTTCAGCCCCACTACGCATGGCTCGCGCAAACCCACCGTTTTGCATGCTCTGCGCATTGTGAAGGGTTATGCTCAGCCTACAAAGCTAGTCAGTTCTGTATGATACGCTTTTAAAACCATGACAAAATTTGCGCAACAAAACTACTACCAAGCCACTGCAAAACCTTTATCTGTGCGGCAAAACTTGTCCGTAAAAAAATCTGCCAGTGTCTGCATCATCGGCGGTGGTTTTGCCGGCATCAACACTGCTCTGGGCTTGGCAGAGCGCGGGGTAAAAGATGTGGTGTTGTGCGAAGCAAAAACACTGGCCTTCGGCGCATCGGGTCGCAACGGCGGTTTTGTTTTTGCCGGGTTTTCACGCGGGCCGGAAAGTTTGTTGAAAGACCTGGGTCCTCAAGCGGCCAAGCAGCTTTATCAAGGCACGGTTGACGCCGTTAATTTAATTCGAGCACGCATTCAACACTATAAAATTGAGTGCCAGCATACCGATGCCGGTGTCTATTGGGCCAACTGGTTTCGTGATCAAAATCTGTTAAGAGATTTCCAGAAACTCTTGTCCGAAAATTTCGATACACATTGGGATTTTATACCGCAGTCCGAATTGAAAAAACTGATTCATACCGAGCGTTATAAAGATGCCTTGTATGAAAAGAACTCACTGCATTTCCATCCACTCAATTATGCCCACGGGATCGCGAAAGCTGCTGAATCAATGGGAGTACAGATTTATGAAAATACTCCGGCAATTCAATTTCAAAAAAAGGGAAGCGGTTGGTTAATCAAGACCCCAGAAGCGGAAATCGAAGCTGAGCAGGTTGTGCTTGCTTGTGGCGGGTATCTGGCAAATCTGTATCCGAAAATTGATGCTTCGGTATTGCCCATCGCCACTTATGTCATGGTGACCGAACAACTTCAGGAGCGCATGCAAAGTATTTTGGAAACAAAGGCGGCCATCTACGATACCCGTTTCGCTTTTGATTATTACCGCCCATTGCCCGATTCACGTCTGCTTTGGGGTGGTCGTATTTCCGTGCTCGATCGCTCGCCCGAAGCGGTCAAAAGATTACTGCACCGTGATTTGAAAAAAGTTTTTCCACAATTAAAAGACATCAAGATTGACTATGCCTGGTCGGGTTTAATGAGTTATGCCCGCCATGAAATGCCGCAGATTAGCGAAATCGAGAAAGGTCTGTGGTGCGGACAAGCATTTGGTGGCCATGGCGTTGCACCCACTACTTTTGCCGGTGAACTCATCGCCGCTGCCATCGCCGAGGGTGATACCCGCTGGCAAAGCATGGCGTCCTATGGTCTGGTCTCGACCATGAAGCCCGCCGGTTTTATCGGCGCCCAGCTCACCTACTGGTGGCTACAAGCCAAAGATAGCTGGAAAGACAGAATGGAAGCGTAGGGTGGAACCGCCCGCTCTTGGCGATTCCACCAAAGATTGCGATAGTGTTCGGTGGATACCGCATGGAGCGCGGGATCCACCCTACACACCCAAAATTCGTTATGCTCAATAGCCAGTCCGGAGCCCCTATGTCAGCAATGCTTGCCCCTGAACTCAATGAAAACCTGCATTGGCTTAATAGCGATGCACAGACCATTGCGGGTCAACGCGGTCGGATATTGGCCTTGGTGTTCTGGAATGCCAGCTCGGTTTATTCGCAAAATTTGATCGATGAAGTGGCACGGATCAAAGCCAAGCATCCGTTAGGGCTTGCCGTTTTGGGTATTCATTTACCCAAATTCGACAACGAAGTCGATGACCGCGTTGTAATGAAAGCGGTAAATCGGCAACGCATCAGTTTTCCGGTGGCCAATGACCGTGGCTGGATTACCTGGCAACATTTCGGAATTACACGCTGGCCTTCGGTAGCATTGATCGATGGTGAAGGTTTGGTGCGAGGGATTGTGGCCGGTGACGACCAAATCGAAATGCTTGAAAAATTGATTGGCGAATTAATTCATGAATCTTCCACCAGTCAATCGATGATGGAACATGCGTTTCGCGCCAAGAACGCTGAAGAGCGCACTGCGTTATCGTTTCCGTCTGGCATTGCCGTCACTGATTCGCATTTATATATTGCCGATACCGCGCATCATCGCATTCTGGAATGTACGCACCAGGGCCGCATATTGCGTGAGTTTGGCAATGGCCATCCGGATTTAAATGATGGCCCTGCCAATGAAGCGGCATTCAATGCGCCGCGTGGTTTGTGCCTGGTGCGCGAAACTTTATATATCGCCGACACTGGCAATCACGCTTTGCGTCGTATCAGTTTAATTGGCGGTGACGTTGCCACTGTTTTAGGCACCGGCAAAGCGGGTCAGCCTCATGAAGGCGTGAGCAAGCATTCTTCCGAAAACAGTTTGAATATGCCTTGGGGTTTAAGCGGTAGCAATGACAAGTTGTACATCGCCATGGCCGGTAGCAATCAAATCTGGGAATACGAACTCGGTAACGCACGCTTAAGATTTATTGCAGGCACCGGTGATTTAGGGATTGCCGATGGACCGGGCCGGAATGCATTATTTGCACAGCCTGCAGACGTTGCACTGGTCCAGCAAAGTTTGTATGTCGTCGATTCTGCCACCTCGGCTGTGCGTGCAATTCAATTGCAGCAAAATACCGTTCAAACCCTGGTCGGGCAGGGCTTGTATGAATTCGGCGACCAGGACGGCGAACGTCGCGATGCCCGTTTGCAATTCCCGCAAGCCATAGCGCTCGACCCCAATTCACCGGTACTTTGGATTGCTGATACCTACAACGGCAGCCTTCGTAAATTACGCCTCGGTGGCGGCGGCATGAGTACCCAGCAGCTGCCGCAAAGCTTGAATGAACCGGCAGCGCTAGCCGTTGGAGCCGGCGCATTATGGATTGCCGACGCCGGTGCCCACGAAATATTACGCTACGACTTCGCCTCGGAATTACTGTCCCGACTACCCATCGGTGAATAAGTGTAGCCCGGGTCATGGCTCCATCTGACCCGGGAATGCGTGATAACTAGACCAACCCGACAACCAACTCTATCGAGCATTCATGCGAAAATACCGCCATGAATGATGCACCACATCCAGCCGCTTTCGACGGCAAAGCCTTCGTCAAAGACCTCACGACCGCACCCGGCGTTTATCGCATGTACGCCAGTGACGAAAGCGTTTTGTACGTTGGCAAGGCGCTATCGCTAAAAAAACGCGTCGCCAGTTATTTTTTGAGTACGGTGTCATCAACACGCATTGCCTTGATGATCAAGCAAATCGCACGAATGGAAATCACCATCACGCGTACCGAAAGTGAAGCCTTAATTCTTGAAAATCAATTAATAAAATCTTTGCGTCCGCGCTACAACGTGTTGTTGCGTGATGACAAAAGTTATCCATATATTTTAATTACCGATGAAACCTGGCCGCGCCTGGCTTTTCATCGAGGCCCGCGTGCCGTGCCAGGTCGTTATTTCGGGCCGTACCCGAGTGCAGGTGCAGTTACCAGCACGCTGGATTTAATGCAGAAAATTTTCAAACTGCGTAATTGCGAAGACAGCGTATTTCGTAACCGTTCGCGTCCTTGTCTGCAACATCAAATAGGTCGTTGCACCGCGCCTTGTGTTGGTTTGATCGCACCGCGCGATTACGACGCCGACACCAAGCGTGCGAGCCTGTTTCTGGATGGCCGCAGCGGCGAAGTAGTGGATGATTTAACCCGTTCAATGGAATCGGCCAGTGCCAGTTTGCAATTTGAATTAGCCGCATACCTGCGTGACCAAGTCGCGGGCATTCGTCGTATTCAGGCCAAGCAATATATCGAAGGCGAACAAGCCGATATGGATGTGCTGGCTTGCGCCATGGATCAAGGCACTGCCTGTGTATTGTTATTGTCGTTTCGCAGCGGCATGAATCTTGGC